>CAYZLH010000048.1:0-10287 GCA_964478795.1 uncultured Bdellovibrionales bacterium
CCCCATACGGCGAAAAGTTACGCGGAGGAGCGAATTCAATTTACGCTCGAAGAAATGAAAAATAATAGTGCCATTGAACCCGAAAAAATGTCGGCCATTGCTAGCTCTATCCAAGGAATTATCGATTTTATGTACCGAAAAGAATCGCATACTGATTGGCATAACATTTGGGATGCAAATAAACTTTTAGACCAAAGGCGAAACCAAAATTATTCACAGCTAGAGCCCGAATTTAGCAAATTGCTTTCGCCGGAGTCCGCATCAGTTAAAGCATTTTCCGTAAAAGAGAATTCTTTATCGGTGTAAATCCCAATTGAACGTAGAGCGATCGAGAACGCGCGTTTCCTGGACTCACTTCCAATTCTATAGCTACTGTTCCTTGCGGCCCGAGCTCCGTGCGATTGTTTAATTTTGCGAAGAGATTTTTGGCAATTCCACGAGATCGAAATTCTCTTTGGGTGAATAACTCATCGATAGTGCAAACCTCTCCGCCCAACTCATTCGACCAAAAAGCCGCTAGAAGCGCATAGGCCACTGGGACATTTTGCTCGAGATAAACCAACGCCACCCCGCGATTGGGCTCCTCGGCAAATTTGGACAAAGTGGCCTGAATATTTTTCCGGGGATTCACGTCAGGAGACGGATCTTCTCGGTATAGAGAATCGCACATTTCCGCTATTGCCTGAAAATGTTCGGGTCGCGCCTTTTGCCACATAGGATGTTCCTTTTTCTTCGCTCAATCCTGCGATAGAGTTTCATATTCTCAATTTTCAATGGAGTCAAAATGATTGCCACAAAAGGTTACGCTGCATTTAGTTCAAATTCACCCCTGGCTCCTTACCAATTTGAAAGACGCGATCCGCGGCCTGATGATGTGGTGATTGGGATCAGTCATTGTGGGATTTGCCACTCCGATATTCACACCGTGCGCTCGGAGTGGGGGCCAGCCACATATCCCTGCGTGCCTGGCCACGAAATCGTGGGCAAAGTGATCACCGTTGGGAAAAAGGTAAAGAAATTTCGCGTTGGAGATATAGCGGGTGTCGGCTGTATGGTGGGATCCTGCGGAAAATGTGAGCCCTGCAAAAACAATGAAGAGCAATTTTGTCGAGATGCGATTTTTACCTACGACAAAAAAGATACCGACGGCACCATGACGATGGGGGGATATTCCACCTGCATCGTGGTTCGCGAAAAATTTGTACTGAAGATTAAAAAGGGATTGCCCTTAGATCGCGTGGCGCCATTGCTTTGCGCGGGAATCACTACTTATTCACCGCTCAAGCGCTACGGAACCAAAAAAGGAAAAAAGGTTGGCGTGGTGGGCCTCGGGGGATTGGGTCATATGGCCGTAAAAATCGCTAAAGCCATGGGCGCTGAAGTGACGGTGTTTAGCACCTCTCCCAATAAAGAAGCAGATGCAAAAAAGCTTGGTGCCAAGCGATTCGTGGTGACGAAGGATCCCAATAACTTTCAAGCGGTGGCCGGTAGCTTAGATTTGATTGTGGATACGGTCTCCGTGAAACACGATTTTACTCCTTATATGATGAGCTTGAAGATTGGCGGAACTCTTGCGTTGGTGGGAGCTTCGCCCGATCCCAATGAAGTGCGAGCCTTTGCGCTCATATTCGGCCGCAAGCAGCTGGCGGGTTCCCTCATTGGTGGAATCAAAGAAACTCAAGAGATGTTGGATTTTTGCGCGAAGAAAAAAGTCTTCGCGGATATCGAATTGATCCCAGCTTCGCGAATCAATGAAGCCTACGAAAGAACCATACAAAGTCAGGTGAAGTATCGATTCGTGATCGATGCCTCAACCTTCTAGCGGCGGCGCTGATGAATGTAGCAGGAATGCACTTTCCCGTCGCCACTGTAATTGCCGGATTTGTCTTCGGCGTTTTTGGCTTTTCGATTTTTCGTCACGGAAAACGGGAGGCCAATATGCGTCGACTAATGATCGGCGTAATATTGATGGCGTATGGATTCTTTTTTACCAACCCTTGGGCGGCCTGGGGAATCGGAATTGTCCTAGTCTGGGTCAATTACTTTTCGGCTTGGACCAAGGGTGGGTAAGGCGAGGATCTTTTGAGGATCTAGTTTAGAAAAAAGTTCACTTGGGTGACCACGCGGACTTTTTTCATCAAGGTAGACTCGGAATCGTATTCGGAATTAGGTGCGGAAATGGAAAATAATCCTTGGGTCGCAGATCGTATGTTACCCAACTTTACTCCGGCATCACGAGCAAAGGCGTCAGCGGCTTCACGGGCGCTGGCCGCAGCATTTTTGAGCATCTCTGGTTTCACCGAATTTAGATCCGTGAAATAGTACTTTACTCGTGAATCTCTTAAGAGAATTCCTTGGTCGAAAAGTTCTTTGGTTTCATCCTTGGCTTTTTCCACCATATCCACCTTATTCGTGCTCAAAGTTACCGAGGCTGATGCTTGAAATCGCATGCCTTGATCTTTCTTCCAGCCGTAGCTCGCATTATCAGTGACCTGGATAAAACCTTTTTCAATTTCGCTGGCTGCGAAGCCTTTCGCGAGCAAGAATTTTTCAATCGCCTTTTGATTGGAGTTTACTTTTGATTGCACCTCTTCAAAGCTATTTCCGAGAACTGCGAAAGAAAGATTCCAGCTGGATTCTGTGGATTTTACGGAGCGTTCATCGAGTCCTCTTACGGACACACTTTGCTCATACCGTTTTAAGTTTGTAATTCCATGTCCAATCGCTACTCCCGAAACAATGAGTCCAATTCCAATCGATAATTGTTGCCATGCCATTTTCATATAAATCTCCTTTGTTGTTATGTTGCGGCGAAACGTTGCACGCTGTGGATGAGAAAGTGATTTCTCAGCGGAGAGACGAACGGTTTTGCGGACGACTTGTGCGGCAGATGTGTAGTGCCTATTAGCCATTAGCGGCGCATTCACACGGTGCAAGGTGGAGGGCTTTCAGTTGACCCTACGCTCGGACTTATAGATTATCTAAGGGAATAGGAGAACAGCTCGATGAATTTACTCTTCGCTATCCTTAGTCTTTCCTTTGCGCATGCAGAAACCGCGCAGATCGTTTGTGACTATAAGATCATGGGCGCGCCCTTTAGCACGGTGGCCTTGGGCTTTTTGCCAAGCGGTGAGCCCGAAGACTTCGTCACTATTTCGGTGCAGGGCCGCTCGCACCGCGAAAGCTACACACCGGTGGCGGCCAATGAAGGAGAGTCATTGCACGGCTGGATTTCAAAGGAGAGTTCGGAAAATTCCATTGAGATGATTGTGTATCGTGAAGCCAAAAATGCGGGAAACTCTAAACTCATTAATGATCGAGTTCCCTTTGGCAAAGAAATCTGGGGAATTTGTTCGGCGAAAGAAATTAGGTATAAGGCGGCAGCAATGAAAAATGTATTTCACAAAAATGATAGTCGGGGGCGGGCCTTTCATGGTTGGCTGCTTTCCTATCATACCTTTAGTTTTGCCGACTATTTTCGCCCCGATCGAATGAATTTCGGTGCCTTAAGAGTATTGAATGACGATCGAATCGATGGCGGGCAGGGCTTCATGACCCATCCACATAAAAACATGGAGATCGTTACTATTCCGCTTGAAGGAGCCTTACAGCATAAAGATAGCACTGGGCGGGAAGCGGTGATTCGCAAGGGTGAAGTACAAATTATGAGTGCTGGTACTGGAATCGCGCATTCCGAAGAAAATGCCTCAGAAAAGGATCCGGTTAGCTTGTTGCAGATCTGGGTTCTACCCGAAAAAATGAATATTCCGCCCCGCTATGAACAAAAAGTATTCGATCTCAAGGATCGCAAAAATCGTTTTCAGGTAGTGGTTTCGCCGGATCAGGAAAATGGCGCACTTTGGATAAACCAGAAGGCCATTTTTGCTTTGGCCCAAATCGATGCCGGGCAAAAATTGGTTTACCCGAAAAAATATTCCGCGAATGGGGTGTATTATTTCTTAATCTCTGGCGAGGTTCTGGTGAATGGCCAGAATTTAGCGGAGCGTGACGGCTATGGCGCCATAGAGGACGGAGAGCAGTCAATTACGGCCAACAAGGATTCTGAAATTTTGGCCATTGAAGTGCCTATGGAAATCTAAAAGCTAAATTTGGGCGGTTTGACTCATGGACGATTCCGAGCAAAAGAAGAAAAGCGGCAATCTCGAAGCTTCCTTAGCGGTTGAATCGGCGAGCGTTGCTGAATTAGCCGAAAGAAGACAGAAAGAAATCGAAGAGCGCGCCAAAATTATTCGTCGCCAAGCACAGGAGATGAATACCAATCGCGAAAAAATGCAAACAGCCATGGAGGAAAAAGCTAAAGCGGGTGTTAAGTGGCAGGAGCATCGCTGGAAGGCCGTGCTCTTTTTTGCTGCAGCTCTCGTATTGTATTTCATTTCCTTGGCCACGAAGGACAAAAATAATTTTAACGATGCGGTAAAGATCCTAAAGTCTGGTGCCTGGCAACTCTTGGTGATCGTTTTCGTCGCGTGGATCACCTATTTTGTCTTTGGCAAACTATCGGCGAAGAAGAAGGAGTTTGTGGACCGCCTGGGAGTGTTTGTTTTTCTGGGCGTGGCCATTCTGGCGTTCCTATTCATGCGCGGAGTGATTGGTCTAGTATTTAAGATCGATTCGCGGGGCGAGGCCAGTGGCGCCGCCCTTTGGCTAAGTAAGGAATTTCTATTCACATTGGCAATTCAAGTTGCCCTAGGGGTCGGCTTCTTTCGAATACGGAAGAATATTTTAAAGCGGCAAGAGCTAGGGGAGAGCGTGATCGCCGGTGCAAAATCGATTGTGGTTTTGAGCGAGGGCTTACAGATTTATCTTTGGCTGGGCGTCTTTTTACAGGTGGTATTCCAGGTGCATATGCTGGCCGTCTACGGAATGGTATTTTCGGGATTGGTGACGAGCTTTCTGTTTTTGATTCCCTTGTTTGGCTATTTTTTTATTCGCAAATACCTACTCAGTTTGAACTAGTGAGCATTTTCAAACGGGCGATTCAAATTTAAATAGCGGGCCATTTTGAATTAACAAACAAAAAAAGAGCACTGATTGCTCAGTGCTCTTTTGCTTTGTTGAATGCGAACTATTGGCAATAAACGGCGATTCCGCAGCGACGGTTGTCGAGGGTCTTTACGGTATAAGTCCACTTGTTTTGACTGCGACCAGTGCACCAAAGTTCACGAGCTTTATTAATTGGTGTTTTGCCATAGATAGGCACAATGTCTTTACCGTGGGCGATCACGTAGATGCGGCCGTATTTTTCGTAGGTTTGCACAGCTTGTGCGCAGGTCATGCGATCAGCGGTTACGACGGTAGTTAAATAACCTTCGTCGTTTGCTTGAGCGGAAAATCCAGCCAATAGAAAAAGACTCGTAATCAATAATTTCATATTTTTTCTCCTTTGTGGTTTGCGGCCATTCTTGTTGGGGGTGAGTACTTTTTCAATAAGAAAAATGTACGGCGCTACGCGCTTATGGTTTATGGGTACAGAAAGTCGCGTATTTGTACACAAAAGTTATTTTGTGTCGTCGACAAATGGCGAGTTTTTGCATAAACGTGTACCCAGGTTTTTTTGTTACGATTCGGTTAGAGACGTGGAGCCGGAGGATGTTCGCTGGCATGGCATAGGGGACTGTATCGATTTGGATATACCCCCTGTGAAGAAAAAGGTGAAAATCATCGATAAAGGCCAATGCGATTTCGTAGTGATTTGTTAGCTTACCTATTCTTTTCCTTAACGATTGTAACCCTATTCTGGAGCACGGTGGTGGCGATTGCCATGGGTGTGTTGGCCATGGGTTTTTATTCACACCACAAAGGAGTATTTCGACTCCTGATGCGGATCATTCGGCGAACGAGAAGGTCACCCGGTGAGGTGAAGTTGGCGGCCAATCCTACGATCGAATCAGAGCCTACATTGATAACAATGGTATTGCAGGCTCCGTATCAACTGCTCGGCATCAGCGCCGATGCGGGGACATCCACAATTTTCTATAAGTTTCAGGAAAAGGCTAAAGAGCAACGGGGCGATGATCTTAAGTTGAACAAAAATGGACGCCGCTTACAGGCCGCGAAAAATGCCATGTTAGCTCAGCGCCGTCGCGGGCCCACAGCTCCCTCGACTAAGGGGCAGGCGAAGAAAAATGTAAACGGCTCCCTTTGCGAGATATTGCAGAGTCAACCCGTTTACTCGGGGAAGGTAGTGCAGATCAAAAATGTATCTGCGCATGTGCTGGCGTCGCTACAGGTTGGAAAAGAAATTGAGGATATAGGAACTACTACTGTGTTTGGAGCTCGCGAAGTTAAGGGTAAGGGAAATTCGCGATTTTTGTTTCTGAGTCAAACGGGGCGGTTGCTCACCGGTGCCCAAGAAGGTGGTCAGGTGGTGTTTTGTCCCGGCACCAAATTCGTAGTTTTGAGTCGAACACCGTGGACGAACCCCGAGAATCCGCAGGCCGAAGGATTCACCTTTGAGTTGGCCGAAGTGGCCTAGTCGGCCGTTTCAGTAGCGAAAACGGGTTACTACTTTCGAGATCTAATTTAAGAACTACGTGAGAGGAAAAAGCCTCGGCTGTGAACGGCCAGGGCTTTTTTGCTTTTTGATTTCGCTATAGGTGTGAAAATTGGGAACTAATTCAGGCGCACCACCCCAGCATAGGCATAGTGCATGGGTTGCGGCCCAATCAAAAATACCGTCACGTGATAGGAGCGGTTGCGCAGCACCGGATAGTTTGGCATTTGCGCCGAGACTGAAGTGCCTTGGGCTCGCACGTTAGTGAGACGATAGGCGGTTACTCCCCCGGAGGAGTTCGGCGGCTGAGCCGTGTCTTGAATAATTACGCGCAAGTCATAGCGGGGACTATTGGGGGCGCCGGAATACATTAAGGAAGAGGTGTTGATATGAATCCAGCCACCCGGGCCTACTTGGGTTGGGGTCAAGGTAGTGTTGCGGGTGTGATCCGTATACTTTATGCCGCGAATGTAAATTTCACCCACAGGCTGAATAATAATGTGACGCCAATGGTGATGGGCAAATGCAGTGCTAACGGTGATCATGCTGATGAAAACGAGCCAAAGAATTTTCATATTTCCTCCAATTTGCAGAACACTAGGCAGAATTTGTGCCAAGTCCATTTGGAGTTGAGCTAACGAAAAAATAAAAGCAGAGGCAGATTGGGTGGTGTCATGACAATGCGCGTGGGCCCAATTTGACCCCGTTAACAAATTTCGTGTAAACAGTTTCGATTTTGTGGCGGCAAGACGAAGTTGGCTTTGCGACTCCGGCTTAGAAACTGTTGAGTGGGAGAATTTGCTTGATCGCTTACACGGGAAAAAGAATGTGATTCTTTTGTCACTCTGCCAATAAACTATTGGAAGGAGTTCCGATGATTCAAGAAATGGAAGTAACAAAAACAAAACCAGGCGTTACGGCGCAGGAATTGCGGGACGTTCTTAAATATGGCGAAGAGTTGATTGGGCCGGACTATTTGCAGCGTATGAAAGAGATCGGACTACTGGGCGACGTTTCCTTTGTGGCCGAATTAAATGGCGGTGTCTATCTAATTTCTTACTATCTCTTTGGCAGCGAACGAAAGAAGGCCGCTACTCCTTTAAAGAGTATTCCCACAGTGCAGAAGTATATGGAAAAAATCGAGCCGCTCTTCGCCGGGGCCGAAACCATCAAGCTCTCGCCAGCGAATTCCTTTTGGACGATTTCGGATTTTGCAAATTTAGCTGGTGATTCAAAAATATAGAATTTGGATATCAGAGGGGGAAATATGGAGTTCATTCCGGCAGAGCAAAAATCACTTTTAGCCTTTGTTGTACTATTACTTTTCGTAGGTAGTGGAGTCATTATTGCCTTAAAAAAGATCACTGCTTGGAAATGGTGGAGTGCAGGCTACCTAGTTTTGCTTTTGGCATTTTCATTTTTTGCACTCTCCGGCTTAGTTGCTCGGAGCTTTGTACCGTTTGGGCCACTCCTCTTTATGGGCCTAATATTATTTTCGATCGGCTTTTCGCTTTCTGCCTCTGGTTTTGAGTTGGCTAGTAAAATTTCTCTAACTACGTTGGTGGCCTTTCAAGGATTTCGCTTACCGCTCGAATTGATTTTGCATGAATGGGCGTCGAGGGGCACGGTGCCAGCAACAATGACCTGGACCGGACAGAACTTTGATATTCTTTCCGGAATCGTGGCTGTCGGGGCTGCGCCATTTGTTGGTAAGAGTAGAAATTTGGCCTGGGTGGCAAACATTGTGGGATTCGTGCTAGTGCTCAACGTAATTCGGGTGGTCTTAATGTCTTCGCCTCTTCCTTTTGCTTGGCCTCTTGAACGTCCCATATTGTTGATTGCCTACTTTCCCTACGCGCTCATTGGGCCGATTTGCGTGGGCCCGGCTTTGGTGGGCCATCTACTGACTTTTCGAAAGCTACTAGGAAAGTAAACAACCGCGGCACGAGCGCCATGGACCGACATTTTAGTTGCTCGAGGAACTATGCCGATTCATACTCATGCCCATGGAATTTCGTCCCGACGATTTACAAAAAATCGCTAATATGAAAATGCCCTTTGGGCGCTTTAAATACCGCCCACTCATCGATTTACCAGAACCCTACGTGGTGTGGTTTCACGGGCAAGGATTTCCGGAAGGTGAGCTCGGCCGCCTGCTCGCGCAGCTTTATGAGATTAAAGTAAATGGACTTGAAAGTCTTTTCGAACCGCTGCGAAAAGAAAAGAGAAAACACTAGTAAAAGTTAGCGAGTATGTAACCAGGCAGCATTTCATTGGTTCTTAGCATTTGCCGCGGGATTTGTTTTGTTTGTCTTGCGAATTGCGAGCTCGACAATTCCCTTACATATTTCTATGATCAACCTTGCCAATCACCAGGGAGATATTATGCTAACATTTTTCTACTCGACCCAAACTTGCTCCACCGCCGTTCATATCGCTCTTGAAGAGGCCGGTATTCCGTTTAATGGTGTGGAGGTAAGTTGGAAACGAAAAGTAAATGTTTCCGAATTGGAGGCCGTGAATCCCTTGGGTCAAGTGCCGGTACTGGTAAAAGATGGCCAAGCCCTGAACCAGTGTATTTCGATTTTGGAATTCGTAGGCGATCAAAGCCCAGCAAAAAAGTTGCTGCCAGAAGTAGGCACCTGGGAGCGATCTCAAGCACTTAGTTGGCTTTCTTTCATCGGTGCAGACTTTCAAAAGAGTTTTTTGGCGATGTTTATGGCTTCACGTTGGACCAAAGATACAGCCGTGCAGACGGAGATCAAAAAAGGCGTGGTCGAAGGAATCGATAAACATTTGGCCTATATTGATCGCGCGCTCGCCGGAAAAGATTTTATCTTGGGCAAACAATTCAGCGTAGTAGATGCGTATCTTTTTACGATCGTTGGCTGGTGCAAGTGGTCGGAAATTAAAATCGGCAAATATGCCAATCTTGTGGCCTATCTGAAACGAGTCTATGATCGCCCTGCAGTGCAAAAGGTTTTGGCCAAAGAAGAGATGTTGGATTTCATTCCCAGCTAACTCCAATCTAAGAATCGGAAAAACCGCCACCTCAGCTGGGGGACCGGCGGTGGATCAAAGGACGATAGGGGGCATGATTTCCGTCGTGCTCCGCCCTTGCTAAGCCAGATGAGACTTTCTATGATGGGGACGTGGACAGCAATCAATCCTTACCGAGTTCCAGCCTACTGCTATCGGGTCTCACCCAAGAGCCGATCAAGAAATTAGTGGGTTTTAAGACTTTTCACACCGTACCCAAAGACGTTACCAATACCACCCGCGAATTTGTGAAAACCTGCGCCCAGCCACAAATGGAAGAGGAGCTGGAATCGCTCTGGACTTCCCTCCGCCAGGAGTTTGGCTATAAACGAAAAGACAAACGCCACGTAGCGCTGGAAAAAGGTGTGGGCATACTGGTGGTCACAGATTTTCGCTATCATATCACCGCGGAACAAGAATCCACGGATCCATCGCGTCTGGTGTGGCGACGGGCTGTGGACGAAATTAGCGACCCAAATCTACTCTTAGCGGCCCCTTTCAATCGAACGTTCCCGCAATCCTTCGATTGCATCGCCGCGCCTTTTCCCGAACCGCAAGAAATGGAAGATATCATCGATCGTCTGGAAAGCCTCAGCGGGAAAAATATTCTACTAGAATATCCCATGGATTGTAGTCGCTGCTTGGTGACTTTCGCCAAACTAGGAATCGTGATCGAAATAACTACCGATGCCTACAAAATAAAATTTCATAGCCCCGCTTCCCCTCAGGCGCTG
>CAYZLH010000049.1:0-10264 GCA_964478795.1 uncultured Bdellovibrionales bacterium
AGACATTCTGATTTTTTGAATCCAATACTAGCTCAGTGAGGAATTTTAAAAATCCCTCCATTTCTTCAAAGTGGCCAATGTTACGAAACGCCGTGAGCGAAAAATAGGCATCGCGGATCCAACAAAAACGATAGTCCCAGTTTCTGACTCCACCAACTTCCTCAGGCAAGCTGGTCGACAGTGCGGCCAAAATCGCACCCGTATCCTCGTAGCAGTGCAGTTTTAGGGCAAGCGCGGAGCGAATCACTTCTTTTTGAAAGAGCGTGGGGATGGCACAATGTTTGACCCAAAATTTCCAGTACTCCTCAGTTTTCTGTAAAAAACGCTCGCAGAGGGCGCCAAGATCTTCTTCTACGGCTTGATCCCAACTCAATACGAAATATGCTTTTTCGGTAAGACGGAACTCAGTGCCTTCGGCGAGGTAGGTGAGGGGGACGTTGGTCAAAAGGCGGAGCGTGCCTCGATCTGTATCGAATCGGAGGTGGCTATTGCCTCGGCTGGCCTTGATTTGATCCTTTTTCCAGCCATCGGTCACATTACACGTAACTTTTATGGAAACGCTTCCTTTGGGTTCGACAATTCTTACGAGCATTGCGGGTCGATACATCCGTTCGTGTTGGCGAAACCGCGGACAAAAATCGGTTACCTTCGCAGAGTTTCCGGTCGCATCGAGAAGTTCTGTTACCAATACGTTGGTATTTTCTAAATATTCTTGGCGAGCGCTTGCTTGATTAATTACATCAATAGAAAAAAAACCCGCATCCGGGTCGAGAATTTTTCCGAAGATGGGGGCCGAGTCTGGCCGCGGCAAGCACAACCAATCGATGGATGCACTATGGCTAATATAGGATGAGATCTGACAATTTCCGACTATTCCATATTGATACATTACAAAACTTTACTTTAGTTTTATATCAAAGTAAATTACCGAAATGCGTCTATCTCTAAAATTTATCTTGCCACTATTTATTGTATTGCTCGGGGCGTCCTACTTTGTGACCCCTTTGTTTGAGCGATTAACACTGCAATGGTTTCAGCGGGACATTGAAATTCGCTCGAAGCTGATCGCTAGAACATTGGAGGAAAGTTTGGGGCCAAGTTTGGTAAGCGCGAATAAGCAACGAGCCATGGCCATTCTAAATCGTGCGATTCAGGATGAACGCCTGTTTGCTGTACGTTTTTGTCCGAATGGATCTTTGCCTTTGGTGGAAACAGTTACTTTTCCCCCGACCGTCGGGTGCGAAAAATTTGTTGAACATGAAGGAAAATCAATCCGAATCGAAAACCCGCAGGGGCCATTGTTGGCTACCACGTTGCCGATACTTCATGAGTCCGCAACAATTGGTGATTTAGTATTTCTGCATGACCTTTCTTATGTGGAGAGACGAAGTGAAACTTCACGAAAATATATCTTTACGGTATTCGCGGCGTTGGCGTTATTGGTGTCGATGATTACCGTGGTCATCGCTCAATTGAGCTGGCGGGGTTGGGTTGCCGGCACAAGATCTCTCCTCAAAGGGGAAGGATTTTTGCGGCCCCTTTCAGAATTTCGTAATTCCGAGTTTTTGCCGATTGCTAGGGACTTGAAGGGCTTAATCTTGAGTTTGGAGCGTGATCGTCGCCTGAAAGACGAGGAGCGAATCTCCTGGTCGCCGAAGGCGCTCAAAAGCATTCTCCGAGAAAATTTGGCGGGAGAAGAAATTTTAATCGTCTCTAATCGTGAGCCGTATATTCACGTGAAGAACGATACCGGAATTGAAGTTCAATTTCCAGCCAGCGGATTAGTGACGGCGCTGGAGCCGATCATGCGAGCCTGTTCCGGTACGTGGATCGCTCATGGTAGTGGATCGGCCGATCGTCTTACCGTCGATGCGAATGATCGCGTGCGTGTGCCGCCGGATAATCCATCCTATTCGATTCGGCGCGTTTGGCTTACGAAAGAGCAAGAAGAAGGTTACTATTACGGATTTTCTAATGAGGGAATCTGGCCGCTTTGTCACATCGCTCATACAAGACCCATCTTTCGCTCCGCGGATTGGAAGATGTATAAGGAAGTGAACGAAAAGTTTGCCAACATCGTCGTACAAGAAGCAAAAACCAAAGATCCAGTAATCCTCGTGCAGGACTATCACTTTGCGCTACTGCCAAAGCTAATTCGCGATCGGCTTCCGAATGCTACTGTTATTAGCTTTTGGCATATTCCTTGGCCCAACCCTGAGGCGTTTGGTATTTGCCCTTGGCGTAATGAAATCCTTGAAGGATTGTTGGGGAGCACTATTCTTGGATTTCACACCCAGTTTCACTGTAACAACTTTCTTGAGACGGTGGATCGATATCTGGAAACTCGGATCGATCGGGAACAACAAAGCGTACAAATTCAAGGCAAAGTAACGGCCGTGCGAGAGTATCCTATTTCTATCGACTGGCCCAATCAGTGGATCGATTCGCAAAAGACCATGGCGGATTGCCGAAAAATTCTGCGTAGCCGCTACTTATTGGAGCTTGGTAGCTGTATCGGAATTGGCGTAGACCGCATGGATTATACTAAGGGAATCTTAGAGCGATTCCTGGCGGTAGAGCGTCTTCTGGAAATGTATCCTGAGTGGAAAGGAAAGTTCACCTTCATCCAGATTGCAGCCCCAACTCGAACGAATATCTCCCAATACCAAAACTTTGAATCCGAGGTGCGAGGTTTGGCAAACCGGATCAATCGCGCCCATGGGAATGAAAATTATAAGCCAATCATTTTGAAGGCTGAGCATCACGAGCCCAGAGAGGTTACAGAATACTTCCGTGGCGCTGATTTGTGTATTGTATCTAGTTTGCACGACGGTATGAATTTGGTGGCCAAGGAATTTGTTTCCTGCCGGGAAGACGATACAGGCGTCTTGCTACTGAGTCAGTTTACGGGAGCTAGTCGGGAACTTCCTGAGGCTTTGATCATCAATCCCTATCACATCGATCAATTTGCCCAGGCGATTCATTTGGGATTAACCATGCCAAAAGAGGAGCAAAAAGAACGCATGAAGAGTATGCGCGCCTTGGTACAAGAATTTAATGTGTATCGCTGGGCAGGAAAAATGCTACTGGATGCTGCAAACTTTAGACGGCGATCTAGATTGCTTTCCAAGGTGCGTGAAACCGAATCTATGATGAACCAATCCGAGATTCTATGAAGTATTTCTTTCAAGAAAACCCTCGCAAACTTTTGCGCTCTTTTAGCTATTCGAATTGCCTTATTGCTTTGGATTTTGACGGCACTCTTGCCCCTATTGTGAGTGATCCCGACAAGGCGGGTTGTTCGCCAAAAGTAAAATCACATCTGAAAGAGCTCAAGGCGCTGTATCCGTTAGCAATAATTTCCGGGCGTTCACTTACCGATTTGCGAAAGAGGGTTCCAGACGGCATCACTCTGATAGGAAATCACGGTCTAGAGGGCTTACCAACGAAAAAGAATTCATTAGATCGTCTAAACGCCCTTTCCAAAGAGTGGACAGAGGAATTTCAAAAGAGGCGGACCCTAAATGAGTTGGGGATTACCCTTGAAAACAAGACCTATTCCTTAGCTCTACATTTTCGCAATTCTAACCAAAAGCAAAAAGCTAAATCAGCAATTTTGGAGTTCGTCGCCGGTTTACGTCCGCAGCCGCGTATAATCTTAGGTAAATCTGTAGTTAATATCCTACCCGCTGGAGCTCCACACAAAGGGGTAGCCTTGTTGGAGTTGATGAAACAATTCGAGGTAGATACGGCGATTTATATCGGAGACGACGATACGGACGAAGACATCTTTAGCTTACCCGACGAGCGAATTTTGTCGGTACGAGTGGGACTAAAAAGAGAATCTTTTGCGCAATTTTATTTAAAAAGGCAAAATGAGGTATCAAGGTTACTAAAAGAAATTATCGGACTGAGAAAACGCGCAGAATGAATGAGATTATTGAAAAATTAGTTCATCAAAATATTCAATTTGTGAATTTAAATCGCCGTGCAGAAAAAGAACTACAATTGAGTTTGGTGCAGTTTCATCTGCTCGATGCTTTAGAAAAGTCTCCTGGAATTTCGGCCCAATCCTTGGCCAAAAAAACGGGTGTTCATCCAAGTACTTTTACGCAAACCGTGAAGCGTTTAACGAAAAAAGAGTTTATGTTTGAAATGGTTCACCCCAGAGATACTCGTAAACGAGTTTATGGAATTACTGCCAAGGGACGAGAAGCGTGCAAGAATTTTATCGACGGTATTGCCCATTACCTAGCGGCCATTGAATAGGGAAGTCCACGGGAGCTTCTGATGATACTCATTCTTTTATCGTTTTGGTTTGCCGAAAGTATTCGCGCGGCGGAAAAAAACTGCACCGAAATGGGCTGTGAGAATGGCTTTCACCTGCGGGTAGATTCACAGAAAAGTTGGCCCGCAGGGAATTATCTTTTTCGGCTAGAGCTCGACGGGAAAAGAGTGCAATGCACGGGAAAATTGCCATTACCGCCCTGCGATCGGCGAGCTATCCGGTGCGAGGGCAAAGGCGAAGTACAAATCATGGAGTCTGGCTGTGCGCTAGATTCCGCAGAACATAAGTTTGGTGACCTACATTTTCCCCAAATGCCCAAAAAAATTTCTGTCACAATATTGCGAGAAGGAAAAATATTTGCCAAGTGGAAGGGCGAGGCTTCGTATAAAAAGCTGCAGCCCAATGGGAATGGCTGCGATCCCATTTGCCATCAGGCAAGTGCCGAATTGCTGCTAAAATAAATGCAAATAGGCCCACTCATACTCTGATTCAGAGGAAGTATTGGTGGCATAGAGGCGAAAACAATGATCCGTGAGCACGGCTTGATAGATTACTGCTCCAACTGGAGGAGTATCTCTGCCGATCAGTTCACAGTGAAAAAGATCTGTTTTTTTTCTCTTCTCTGCAAATCTTTGCTTGGAGTTTTATTTTCTTTTTTGAAAACGAATTACGGTTTTTCCTGGTGCGCTGATGATTTGTAGCGATTTGGGGTCAGCCTGAGCCGGCAATGGCAGCATCTGTGAGAATGATTTTTGCACCATCCGCTGGGCAGAGGAAGTTTCGTCCCCGGAACGCTCCACGATATCGCCCTCTATCTCCAAAAAGTTTCCATTCACGTCCGCCCGTAGTTTGGATTCTTGATTTTCCTTCAAGGGAACTTCGAAGTAGAAAAAATTTTCATCTTCCCGAGTCTCTACAGAAGGGGAGGCGAAAAAGAAGGATGGTTGATTGCCCAAAAACTGCTGAAAGAAAGAATCTTCCAATTCTTCTCGCGCCGGAAAACCAGGAAATTGGGGCGGGGGAGGAAATAGCCCAAAACGATCTTGCGTTACCTGTGATTGCGGTATCGTGCGGACCGGCTCGCGGGGTAAAAACAGATAGGTGCCAATGCCACTGAGCAGCGCGCTAAAGAAACATAACAAGATGACCTTGCGAGTCGACATTTCCACCTCTCTTTTTAAATGTTGACCTGTAAAGTGCTTCTGTCAAGCGAATGGCTCGGTGCGGCGCTGGCTTGAATTGCGAATATTGTGTGAATTTATGTATTATATGTTTAAAAAAATATATAAAATAAAGGCAGAGAAATTTCTAGTAAAGAATTGTACCAACTAATGAAACACACTTTATTGATCATCGATGACGAGCCAGACCTAGTAGATCTCTTAAAGGAAGAACTACAAGACCAGTATCGAATTGAATTCGCTTTCAACGGCACGGAGGCCCTTAAAGTTATTGGGCAATCGACGATCGATTTAGTGCTTCTCGATTTACACTTTCCCAGCGGCGGCGGTTTAGAATTGTGTAGACAGCTCCGACAATCGGTATACGCGAAGGACGTACCTATCTTTATACTCACTGGCCTAAGCGATGACGATACTCAGCTGCAGTGCTTCGCAAACGGTGCCGATGAATATATTGAGAAGCCGTTTAACATGTTGATACTAAAAGCGCGTATTGCCGCTCGACTGAGAACTGGCAATAGCCAGAGGGTTGGAATTTTTCGCTGCGGAAATTTGGAATTACACAAAGAAGCGAAAATGATTACCGTGGCGGGACAGAACCTACAATTTAGTCCCGTTGAATTTCGTATCGTCGCTTATTTGGTGGAAAATCCATTTCGCGTGGTACCTAGACAGGAAATGCTCAGCAATATATGGGGTGGAGTAGATGTCACGGCCCGCACGATCGATGCCCATTTAGTCTCCATTCGAAAAGCACTAGTACAATTTGATCACGAAATAGTCTCTCTATACGGAGAAGGGTACTCCTTACGGAAAAGAAGTAACGGTAAAAGGTAGGCTTTCCCGTTGTTTTCTCGTCGATCTTTAGCCAAAATAGGAAGAAGATTGCTTCTTTGAAAACCTTCTTTTTGGTGAGATTCGTGCCAACAGCCCGTATTTTGATTGTTGATGATGAAGAGGAAATTCGTTCTGTTTTGAAAGAGCATCTCGAGTTTCATGGATACAAGTGTGCTGAGGCGGCTAATGGAAAAGAAGCTTTAGAAATCCTCCAAAAAGAGCCGGTACCCGTTGTAATATCTGACGTTCGGATGCCGGTACTGGATGGAATTGAGTTATTGGAGCGTTCCCGCCAATTACCCAAGCCGCCCGTTGTAATTTTAATGACAGCTTACACCAATTTAACTTTCGAAAAAGCTCGGGAAAAAGGGGCCTTTGCGCTGCTCTCGAAACCGTTTTCCATGAATCAGATCCTCGAAAGTGTTTTGCAGGCACTGAAATAAATTCCAATGGTAGAATCTATCTATGCCTAATCCCCGAGGATTTTTTATGTCGCAAATGTTGATGGAAGCTAAAGAAGCGCAAGACCGAGTGCGGGCCCAATTTTCTCAAGATGAGTCGGTATATGAAAAATTAGGCGCTGAGTTGCGGCAGCGGAACCCTAACTTTGTGTGCACGATTGCGCGGGGAAGTTCTGATCACGGCGCCACCTATGCCTCATATTTATTTCCCCTTTGCACAGGCAAAATCGTGGCGTCGTTGCCCCCTTCGCTCACCACAGTGTTGCGCGCTCCACTGGATTTGAAAAATCAGTTTGCCCTCGCCATTTCCCAGTCGGGAGGTAGTCCCGATCTTTTGGCCAGTCTCAAGGCCGCCAAAGAAAAAGGCGCGATCACCGCAGCTTTGGTCAATAATACAAACTCTCCGCTAGCACGTGAAGCGGATTGGCTGCTCCCACAGCACGCCGGTGAAGAAAAAAGTATCGCGGCCACTAAGACAGTGCTCTGCACTTTTTCCGCGATTGCACGGCTTGCGGCTCATTGGGCAAACGACAAAAAATTTTTTACGTCCCTAAACGAACTTCCGGATCTGATGGGAACGGCCTATAACTCGGGCTTCGCCACCGATGAATCGGTGTTTGCAAATATCTCGCACGTCTATGTGCTTTCACGTGGACTTGGCTTATCCGCCGCGATGGAGACCGCTTTAAAATTAAAAGAAGTGGGCGGCCTACAGGCCGAAGCTTTTTCTACGGCCGAAGTGCGCCATGGCCCCAAAGAAATTGTGAATGAAAAGTTTCTCGTGGTGGCACTAGCATTGCCCGGCTCCGGCGAAGAAGATGTGCTCAACGCCGCGAAAGAATTGCAGCAGCAAGGGGCTCGCGTTTTTACTGTCGGCGCCAAAGCCCATCAGCCAAATCTTGTTTTGCCTACTTTTACCGAAAGTCGAATCGCGCCCATCGTGGCTCTGCAAGCGGTCTATCCCTGGCTGACCAAGGCATCGAAGTTTTTGGGCAGGGATCCGGATCGTCCTCGCGTGTTGAAAGAAAAAGTGGTTCAAACCATTTAGATTCTTGGGGGAGCTCTACAAAGGCCATGTCGATCTGCACCTTATCCGAATTTCTGCAAAAGCATGAGGCGGCAATTCTTGCCAACGACACCAAATACAATCTCGCCTGCGGAATTTTGCAAACCGCTCGGGAAAATCCGGAACGGGCTATCTTTTGGTCGCTGGGCGAAGGCGAAAGTTTTGCGTTGCAGACTCCGCCAAACTTCGTGGTTTTGGGAGAACTATCCGAGGAGCAGGCCCGAAATTTATTTATAGATCTACGCGGACGGGACTTTCGGGGTTGCTTGGGGCCCTCCAGCTCAGCGGAAAAATTCAAAAAAGTTTTGGAATCCTTCGGTGTGCCCATGACTGTCAATATGGAGCAGCGAATTTATGAACTTAAAGAGCGCCCTCGTCCTAGAGAGGTGGATGGATTTGGCCGCGAGTTTCGCACAGAAGACTTGGGGCATTTTCACAAATGGTTCGCGAATTTTGTGCGAGAATCCTTGCCCGGACAAAATGAACCCACCATTGAAGAGGTTTTGGAAATTATGGAAAAGAAAAAAATTTTCTTCTGGAGCAATGGGGTGCGTCTGGTGGCCATGGCCGCCCGCACTCGGGAGACGCCCACGGGCTCCAATATTAGTTATGTCTACACTCCGCGAGAAGAGCGGGGTAAGGGCTATGCCCAGGCGGTGACGGCTTATGCCTGCGAACATGCCTTCCGCGAGGGCAAGAAAAAGGTTTTTCTTTATACCGATTTAGCCAATCCTATCTCAAATCACCTATATGAAAAGTTAGGCTTTCGTTTTGCCTTTTCCTCGACGAGTTATCAAAAAACGCTGAAAAAATAGATTCTGACCTGTGGGCGCGGAAAAAAAAATGGTAGAGTGCGGCCACCATGATTCAAGTAGCCAATATATCCAAAAATTACGGGAACAAAGTTCTCTACAAAAATGCCTCCTTTCAAATTAATTCCGGGGAGAAGATCGGGCTGGTGGGTCCCAACGGTGCCGGTAAAACCACTGTATTTCGCATGATTTTTGGAGAGGAAGATCCCGATGAAGGCGCAGTAGTGCGCACTGGTAAGCCGGTGGTAGGATATTTCTCCCAAGATATTGAAGATATGCGGGGCCGATCGGCGCTGGAAGAGGTAAAGAGCGCTGGCGGCGATATTGAGGGAATCCAGAAACGGATTGCGGAAATCGAGCAAAAGCTCACCGAGCCACTCGACGATGATGAAATGACCCGCATTCTCGAAGAATATGGCGACCTACAAAGCAAATTTGAACATATGGGTGGTTACGATCTGGAAAGTCGCGCGGCCACCATCCTGACGGGATTGGGAATTGGTCCAGAAGACTTTCATCGGCCTACAGAGAGTTTCAGTGGCGGTTGGAAAATGCGAATCGCCCTGGCCAAGATCTTGGCGCTGCAGCCTGATGTATTGTTGATGGACGAGCCCACGAACCACCTCGACTTGGAATCGATTGTGTGGCTGGAAGCGTGGCTGCAGCAGTTCCCCGGCGCGCTTTTGATGACAAGCCACGATCGAGATTTCATGAACCGCTTGGTCACGAAAATTGTGGAAGTGGCCAATAAAACCATCACCGTTTATTCCGGCAACTACGATTTCTACGAACGTGAACGCGAAATTCGCCGAGAAAATCTCTTGGCCGCCGCAAAACGACAAGAAGATATGCTGGCGAAAGAGGAAGAGTTTATCGCGCGCTTTGCGGCCCGCGCATCACACGCGGCCCAAGTGCAAAGCCGAGTGAAAAAATTAGAAAAGATCGACCGCATTGAGATTCCACCGGAAGAAAGAGCCATCCATTTTGAGTGGCCGTCTACGCCAAGGGGCGGAGATGAGGTGGTAAAAATCGAAAATCTCGGCAAGATTTGGCGTACGCACGACGGAAAAGAAAAGTTAGTGTTTCGTGGAGCCAACGCGATCGTGAAACGCTTAGACCGAGTGGCCGTGGTAGGTGTGAACGGGGCCGGAAAATCCACATTGTTGAAAATTATTTGTGAACATACCGATGCCACGGAAGGGCGAGCCGTGATGGGCTCCGGGGTAAAACTGGGTTATTTTAGCCAGAACTCATTAGATATCTTAAATCCGAAGAATACGGTGATCGAAGAACTGCAGGAAACGAATCCCCATGCAACTTTGGGCTATCTCCGCAATCTGCTAGGGGCCTTTAAGTTTTCGGGTGACGAAGTGGAGAAAAAGGTTTCCGTGCTTTCGGGTGGGGAAAAGAGCCGCTTGGTATTGGCCAATATGCTAGTTCAGGGTGTGAACTTTTTGGTGTTGGATGAGCCTACCAACCATTTGGACATTCAATCTCGCGAAGTTTTGCTTAAGGCCATTCAGGATTTTGAGGGCACGGTGATGATCGTGAGCCACGATCGTTACTTTCTCCGCGCCATTACGAAACGAGTCTTCGAGTTAGACAAGAATCAACTGCTT
>CAYZLH010000050.1:0-10254 GCA_964478795.1 uncultured Bdellovibrionales bacterium
GGCTCTGTTTCCCAAAAATGCCTATCTCTTTCCAAAAGGAGATTGGGCGATTGTAAATCCGCAAAAGTCTTCTGCAGGCACAAAATCATCGCAGCACGAACTAACTGTGAAACAAGTGATGGTCATTGCCAGCAGCGAGCTCAATTATCATCTCTTTCTACTATCCACTTTGGCGCGTAAGGCAATTTCAGAAAAAGAGTTGGAGACTTGGTTCTCCCCCAGGGCCGTGCAAATCAGTTTGAAGCAGCTATCGCAGGTGAATCTAGTCCGGATTACCGATTCTGGCTTTGAGGCACTATCCTCGGAAATGCGTTTCCCCGACGCCTATAATGAAGACCTAAAGGGAGCCTATAAAAAGTTCGACCAGTGGGACGAGTCGTTTGGAACCCAGTTGGCTATGGATTTGTTAATCAATAAAATGCTCATTCGCAGAGTGTCCGGGCGTTATCTTTCGATCATTCAGGGGCAGCTCGAAAGCCTGTTTGAAATTGTGAAATCCTCTGACGAAATGGATGCGCGATTCAACGACAATGTATTGCAGCTAAAGGTAATGCTGAGAAGAGGGCGTCTGCCAGGATAGGCCTTTACCTTCGTTGAAATTAATACTATTTCAGAGAGAATGAAGTCTGTATCGCACTTGGTTTTTGATTTCGGCGGATGCATTGATGCTCCTGGAATTCACACGCGAGTGCTCTTTTGGGAGGCGTTTCAGGATTCCTTCACGGAGCTGCAGAAGCCGGCTTTTCAAGAAGCCTATTCCCTGGCCGACCAACAGATGATGAAAACAGGCGAAGCCAAAGAGCTTACTCTAAAGGATTTTAATCGCTGGAATGCGCGACTAATAGGCAAAGAGCTTAAGCTTGCCAACGAATTGGCAAATCAAGCAGGTGATCGTGTTACTCTCCGAATGGATCGATACCTAAAAGATTCTAAAGTACATCTTGAAGTTCTAGCTACCCAATATCCTCTTTCTATAATTTCGAATTTTACGGGGAATTTAGAGATCATTTTGCGGGAGTATGGCTTACGCGAACTTTTCGTAACAGTCACAGAGTCCTTTTACGAAGGCACGGCAAAGCCTGATCCAAAAATTTTTATATCTGCGCAGAATAAAATTGGAATCCCCGCAGAGAAGTTGCTCTACATTGGCGACAATCCCAGAAATGATATCGAGCCAGCCAAATCCTTGGGTTGGAAGGCAATACTGATTGGCAATGCCGAAAGTGCTCTCGCCGACGCAAGAATCCGATCCATTGGTGAACTTAAAAATTTTCTTTAAGTAAATTTTGCTTGCCGTAGATCTTCGGCAAAGGCTTTGTCTACTTTATCTTGATAAAAACGAAGGACGATTAGCGCGAGATTTAAAAAAACGAGATCGCCTAAAATTAAATACAGATCAAATCTTCGTAAAAAAACAAAAATCAAAATTAGAATTGTGTGAAAGTTGGCTCCCATCAAGCGCCAAAAGCGGAGCATGTGCCGATTCCGGTCGCAATACAGCTTTTGAAATTCTGCGGCCCTAGGACCAGCGGCCAACTTTTTCCATAACTCGCGTTGCTCGGTAGTTCGGGTGGTGAGGGCATTTTGTTGCCAAATCCAAGTAATTCGTGTGCCTAATAAAAGGCGTGATATCCCCGTTGCTCGATCACGCTCCTTTTTTGCCTCAGCAATAGAGGGATTCCAGTAATCTCCATTGGTTTTTCCTGCGCCAAATACTAGGTATTCGCGATTATAAAAATCTAATAAGGCGCTTTGTAGCGAGTGACAAAATCCTGCGACCACCGCCACAGGCCAAATGCTCCAACCCCAAATGGGCATTAAAGTAAGAATGGATGCCGCATAAACCGAACCAAAAACTATGTTATCGCATATCCCATCGAGGATTAGTCCGAGCTTGGTGCTCTTTCCCCCCATCCGGGCTAATTGTCCATCCGAGGAATCAAAGACTCCGGCCAAAATAAAAAGCACCGATCCGATCAATAAGGATGTGGTGGAGGAGTTGTTATAAAAA
This sequence comes from uncultured Bdellovibrionales bacterium, assembly GCA_964478795.1. Taxonomy (GTDB): domain Bacteria; phylum Bdellovibrionota; class UBA1018; order CAIPTA01; family CAIPTA01; genus JAKFYM01. Next base: position 2,012 of record CAYZLH010000050.1, read on the forward strand.
AAGAAGCCCGAGATTATACCCAACAGCAAGCCCACGATCGTCAGCACTGTGGGGGAAATGGGCGTACCAAGGCAGGCCTTAGCAATGACAAATCCAAAAGGGCGATAAAAAAACAAATCGAGCTTCTCTTCTGTATCGAAGCTCTTAATGCTTTGCCAATATTCTGCTTGCCAAGACATTTAATTACCGGAGGGAGGCTGCTTGATTTAATGGGCGAGCAATTGCCACATTCGCCTCTTTCCATCGGTCGTAAGAAAATTCAGCGATCGCCTTGGCAGCATCCTCTCGGCAGAGGCGAAAAGAAGGCCAATCGTTTAGGTCAATAAAATGCAATTTTCCGTTAGCATCAAAAATCGCATCGCCTCCGTAAATACCTAGGCCAAGGGCGCTTGCGGCAAGTTCGGCATTCTTTTTTACCAAAACCAAGTCCGGTTGAGATTGGGTCCCAAGAAAGTCGCGAACTTTAATGAGACGGAAAAATTTTCCCGTAACGCCATAAAATTTATAAATGTCCCCAGCCACATGGCTTTGCAAAATAACTTCCTTTACCCCGCGCGATTCGAACTTTTTCAGTTGAGTGCGAATTTCTTCTTCGCCTTCAGCCAAGCAGACGTCTTCGTCGGAAATGGCGTGAAAATCACTTCGCTTTAGCCAATAGGAACCATCTTTTGGGGGGGTCGTTGGAATCGCTTGAGTGGAAATTGTTTGATAGGGCACATAGCCGATATCCAGCTTAGAAAGTTTTTCCGACATTTTTTTTCGATAACAATTTCTTATCGATCGGGAAGTGTTAATCACGGTCTCTTCAGGAAAAATCGATTCAATTTGCTGAAGAGCGGCCTCACTTTGGGCCATGGTCAGTACCAGGTCGTATTCTTTGCTATGCCCGTTGAGTTGGGCTACTTCGCTTTCTTCAATGGTATTAACCGTGAAATTTTTGGGGATCAAAGCTTGCAGCTGGGCCAACGACTGCTCGAGGATCAAACGATCGGCCTCGATAGCGTTATTCGAAAACATCGGATGGCGATATATGCCCAAAACTTTCATGAAGCCTTTTCGGTACCTATTCGTTTTGCAGGAATTCTTCTGCTTTTTTTAAGTCTAAAGGATGGTCTACATCAATTGTCTTCGAGACTACAAATGATTTTATCGGCAGACCGCTTTGGGCAATTTTCTGTAAAAAGTTCCGCATTTTTCTGGTGCCCGATTTTACAGCTTCTTCAGCAATTTCCATGGCTTCCGGGGTTAACCAATAAATACCGGAAGTTACTTCTTGGGCGGGCGTAGAGTTGAAATCTAAGACGTAGTTGTTGATGTCTTTGTGGGCCCAAAGGGGCTTTTCATCGTCTACGTAAGTGGTGGTCAAAACGGCGCACTCCCGGGGTGATAGGGAGTCGAGGAATTGGAAAAAAGCTAATAAATCTGAATCTTTCAAAATGGTGTCGGCCATGAGGAATAGGGTGGCGGTGCGCGGCTTGGGTTGGGCTGCTATTAGCTCCACCAAAGTGTGCAGGGAGCTCGGAGTGTTGACGAAGATGTAGGCAACCTCCCGAGTACGCGGCAGGTCAGATTTGGCGTTGCCATCTATCAGTTCGTCGCGCAAGGCGCAGGTGATCGGACCATTGTTTAGGGTGGCCAACTTCTCTAACAAACGGGATAAAATAGTCTTTCCGGCCAGGAGGGCTAGGGGCTTGGTGTTGGCTTCGGATTTTAGACGACTGCCTAGGCCCGCGCCGAGAATACCGATGGGGAAGGAGCATTGTTTGGAGTTCATTGCCTGAACTTAACAAAAAAAGAAAAGGCCCGGAAGTTCATTCCGGGCCAGTACTTCAGCAAAGGAGGGGACCACTACTGAAGAATCGTGGGAAGAGCGCTCAACAAGATCTTGCCCTCTTCCACTTGATTGGGGGAAATGTTGCGAACGTAGTTCGCTTGAAGGGTGCCATCTTCGTTCACAAGGATTAAAAATTGAAATTCAGCGTCGCTGGCGTTGATATAGGCAAAACGAACAACACCGTCTACGCTCACGTTTTTGCCAACAAGTTCAAATTTGGCGCGAAGAGCAGGGTTCTCTACAGAGGTAATAACGATTCGATAGCTCTGTTTTTTGATTGGAGCCAAGGGAACAAGGGTGTTCATTTTTTCGGCCAATTCTTTCGGGATTTCCATTTCGTGAGTCACGGTTTGCAGGGCAGCGACAACTTCGAGACCATCAATTTCGGTATTGCCCGCATGAGTGGCCATCCATTTTGTGGTTTCCACTTTTGCAATTCCTAGTTCGGCTTGAGTGGTGGCGGCTTGCGCAATTACGGTATTAGAGAGAATAAAAAATACGCTCGTGAAAATTGGTGCAAACATGAAACCTCCAAAGTGCCATTAAGTTCGTGCGATCTCCTAAAGCACTTCCGATGCCAAAAATGTGGATCATTTTTATCTGGCTTCGTGGTGGGCGACTTAAGTGATTGAATTTAATTGGTAAAATTTAATATTTGCGGGGCAAACCTAGACCCATGAGGAATCAAAAGCAATCGGGCAGACCGTTCTTTTGGTTCCAAATTGGTGCTACTAATTTGGTGCTGAAAGGCCTTCGGCTCCAGAATGGTTCTGCAATGGCCTCGAGTGAAAAAATCCGGGCACAATCTGGTGCGATGCGCAATTTTTGCGCGCGAAACAATTTGCCAAGAAATCATGCTATGGATGACCTCATGGCGAGCAAAAAAGAAGAAAAATTTGAGGCCCTGTTAGAAAAACTTCAAAGCTTGGTAAGAGAGCTGGAATCTGGCGAGAGCTCTCTCGAAGACTCTATTAAAAAGTTTGAAGAGGGTGTGGCTTTAGCCAAAAGTTGCCAAGATCGCTTAAACCAAGCCGAACAGAAAATTGAAATACTGTTAAAATCAGACTCTTCCCAAATCTCCACGGCGCCCTTTGAATCCGACGAAAATTAGACTAGACAAATTTCTGCTAGAGAATGGCCTGGCCTCGACTCGATCCAAGGCCCAAGAGTTGATTCGCGGCGAAAAAGTTCAAGTCGATGGTAAAATTTGCACCCAAACGGGAAAAATGGTTGGCCAAGATTCTAGGGTAGAACTCCTATCGTCTGAGCATCCTTACGTCTCTCGGGGCGGGGTCAAACTCGAGGGAGCCTTGCGTGACTTTTCTCTGGCGGTCAAAGGTAAGGTCGCTCTAGATCTGGGCCAAAGTACCGGAGGATTTACCGAATGTTTGCTGCACCAGGGGGCGCGAGAGGTCATTGGGGTTGACGTAGGGCACTCCCAACTTCATCCCACCCTTAGGACTCACCCCAACGTAAAGTTTTTGGAAAAGACTGACATTCGGGACCTATCTTTGGATGCATTAAACCAAAAGTTCGCGCTGGTGGTAGCTGACCTTTCGTTTATTTCTGTCGAGGCTTACTTACCAGCGCTTTGTAAGTTTCTCGAAACCAACGCCGATGTGGTTGTGCTTTTGAAGCCGCAATTCGAAGTCGATCCTTCACTGCTGGGTGGCGGGGGTATTTTACGAAATACAAAAGAGCGCCTAAGAATCATCGAGGCGCGGAAGCAATTTTGTCGGGGTTTAGGATTCACGGTAGCGGGGGTATCCGATAGCAAAGTAGCCGGGGGAGACGGAAATCAGGAAACGTTTTTACATCTCAAGTGGCTCTCGTCTAAAATAGGATTTTGAACTATTCTCAACAGACCCATGAAGCATACGATCTTAAAATCCTTATTGGTCCTTAGCGTTGTTTTTTTTCTCTCATCCTGTGCCGGTGCCAAGCGGAAATCCGGTGAAGAATTAGATGGGGAAATTCAGGGTCAAGTAATTCATGAGCCAAATGTAAATTCCGAAACATTGCCAGGCGAGATGTATGGACCAGCGGCGCCTCAAGCTCCAGCAGAAACGCAAGCGCCCGTAGAGTCGGCGAGTCCCGCACCTATTCCTGCGCCGAAGATTGAGCCTAAGCTCTGTTTAATTTTGGGACCAGGAATGGCCAAAGCAATCGCTCATGCCGCGGTATTGGAGGCAATTTCGAAAGCAAAAATACCAGTACATTGTGTGGTGGGTTCTGAGACTGGCGCGGTTGTTGGGGCGATGTACTCTTTGGCCAAAGGTAATACTAACAGTTAGCAGTGGCAGCTCTTCAAGTTGAACAAAGACAATTATTTCAATTTTCCAGTGCTCTCACTCCGTGAGCCTAAATCATCAGGGAAAAAACTAAACGAATATTTTCGCAATATTTTTAAGAACAAAAAAATCGAAGAATTGCCCATTAAATTTGGCACAGCCCTGCAAGAGGATGGTAATGAAGATCCGGTTGCCGCCGAACGAGGACTCTTGGCCGATGTAGTGAGCGGCGCTGTTGCGATTCCAGAAATTTTTGAGCCGTGGAAGATACAGGGGAAAAAATTTCATAGCGGGGCTTTGGCGAATCCGGTTCCTATCGATATTGCCAAAAACCTAGGTGGGAATTTTTTTGTATTAGTGAATGTTTTAGAGGAGCCCACCAACCAGGAAAGCCGGTTTCAAAAACCTTTCACGGCAATACGCAATTTACTTCGACAACAAAAGCGGGATGTTTCTTTTGTAATTCCTGTAAATTTGGGGGCCGTGGGATTCGATGATTTCGGGCGACAAGGGGAAATTCTGGCAGCTGGGCAGCGGGCCGCCGAAGATACAATTTCAGATCTAAAGACTGCGTGGGAGAAGTGGGTTGCTAGCCAACAAGAATAAGTTACAAAAAATAGGATTCGCAGCAATTGCCGGTGTGGTTTTGGCGGGTTTTTTATTTTTTCTATTTCTCATCTGGGCGATTCTGAATTTGCCGAAATTAGATGGTATGGCCGACTATCGTCCGGCATTGGGTTCCACCATTTTGGCCAGAGATGGTCGAGTTTTGGGGGAGTTCTATGATTCTGAGCGGCGCTATTTGGCACCCATCGAAAAGATTCCAGAAAAAGTAGTGGGTGCCTTTTTAGCGGCGGAAGACGATGGATTCTATTCTCACTCAGGAGTAGATTTTCTCGGTATTCTGCGTGCATTCGTGGCCAATCTGCGCGCCGGCCAAGTGGTTCAGGGGGGGAGTACGATTACCATGCAGGTAGCCAAGGCCCTGCTCCTCAACTCCGAACGCTCTTATGGGCGAAAATTTCGTGAGTTACTGTTGGCGTACAAGATTGAGAAAAATTTTACCAAGCAACAAATTCTGTATCTTTATTTAAATCAAATTTATTTTGGACAACGTGCATATGGAATCGAAGCAGCCTCGCGCACGCATTTTCGTAAGTCCGTAAAAGATATTTCAATAGCTGAAGCGGCTTTGCTGGCCGGATTGGTAAAGGCTCCATCAAGCTACGCGCCCACGCGAGATCCGGTGCGGGCCAAAGAACGTCAACAGTATGTTTTGCGACGAATGAAAGAAACTTCAGTGATCAGCGAGGAAGATTATCAGCTCGCGATGAAAGAAGAGATAAAGGTCTATCCTGAGGAGGATCCAGACAGTGTGGTTGCGCCTTACTATTTAGAACACATCCGGCAGACACTGATGGCTAAGTATGGAGCCGATGCTATTTACAAGGGTGGTCTAACAATTGAAACAGCGGCTGATTACGATCTCTCGGCCACTGCGATGAAAGCTGTGAAGTCAAACTTAGAAGAGTTAGATAAGCGCCAGGGTTATCGTGGGCCAATTGCCCATGTCGCCACAGAGGCTGCCATGTTGAATTTATTGAAAGAAATTCGCGCAGAAGTGTTACAGAAAAAATTTGGCTACCATATTTTGCCGGCCGATCTAAAGGGATTCGAAAAGAACAAATGGACGGGACTAACGATTGAAAAAATTAGTTCCACCGACCCAACGTTTAATGAAGAAAGAAAGTTTCTACTTCCGTGGGAGAGGTATCGGGCGGTAGTGACCAAAATTGACCCCGACGGCAAAACGGCAAATGTAATGGTGGGCGCGATTTCGGCGAAACTTTCGCTAAGCAACATGCGGTGGGCAAAGCGCGTGAAGCCACCAGAAGTATCTAATTGGGCGCAGATTGGCCGGATTCAAGAATCTTTAAAGACGGGTGATGTTATTTATGTGAAACCAATTCTGCCACTACCCGAAAAGGCCGATGAGCCCATCTCGGTGAGTCTAGATCAGATCCCACTAGCCCAAAGTGCATTGCTCAGTATGGAAGCGGCCACGGGCTATGTGGTGGCCATGGTCGGCGGGTATGACTTTTCGGGATCAGAATACAATCGAGCTTTGCAGGGAGAGCGTCAACCGGGCTCTTCGTTTAAACCGTTTCTCTATGCCGCGGCCCTAGATCGCGGCTTTACCCCCTCGTCAATTATCGTTGATTCGCCGATTATTTTTGAAAATCAGGGCGGGGGAAATCTGAAGTGGATTCCCGAAAATAACAGTGAAAAATTTTACGGCGACACGACGTTGCGTACGGCGATTATCAATTCTCGCAACGTGCCGGCAGTAAAACTATTGCAAGAAATTGGCTTAAACTTTTTTACCAAGTATTTGCGAGCTATAGGTTTGGGTGGAGACTTTAGCCCCGACCTTTCCTTGGCCTTAGGTTCGAAAACGATATCCCTGCTTGATATTACTAAGCTCTATGCCCTATTTCCTCGATTGGGGATGCGAATCGAGCCTGTTTTTTTACTGAAAGTTACGGATCGAGACGGAAAGATTTTGGAAGAGTACTCCTTCAAAGAGTTTCAGCGTGAAGTTTCAGCCCGCTGGCTCGAATGGAAAAAGCAGCAAAATCTTTTACCAGCAGATTCGTCTGCAGACGGCAGTTCCGCAACGGCAGAGCCGCCTTTGGTTTCGGAGTCGGGAGATCCAATTGCATCGCAAGAAAGCGCGCGAATGGCTGAGAATCCACCCACCTTTGACGATCCGTTACGGGCTTTGGATCAAAGAACAGCATTTATCTTGAGTAATTTGCTGCAAGAGGTTGTTCTTTACGGAACGGGAACGGGTGCCCGTTCGCTCAAACGAAAAGTCGGAGGAAAGACGGGAACCACAAATGATTTTGTGGATGCCTGGTTTGTGGGTTTTTCTCCCGAAGTGATCACCGGTGTTTGGACGGGTTTTGATAGTCCGCGAACGCTCGGAAAAGGTGAGGTGGGCTCTCGAGCTGCGCTTCCAGCTTGGAGTGAATATATGTCTGCCGCCCTTGAACGCTACAAAGTGGATGACTTTGTGGTGCCAAAGGGGATTGTTTTTGTACGGATTGACCCGAAAACCGGGGCTTTAGCCGGTCCTGGTAACGCGGCAGGTGTAAAAGAGGCCTATGTCGAAGGCACAGAGCCATCGGCTGAACGGCAAAATCAGCAAACCCCTGATTCCAGTGACTTTTTCCGCGAAGATCTCTAACCCCAATCATTTTGCTCGCTCCAGAATTTTTTCCGCACCCGGAGGGGACTGTCGCCAGCCGGTGCCGGTGGGTGATACGATCAAATCAGCCGCTTTCCTGTTCGGTGGGGAAGTGTTTTTAGGGATTTAGAATATCTCTAAGGTTCCGATACGTTAATTACGGGAGGATCCGTTGAACCCGAGCATGGATGCAGAAAAAATTCGGAAACGATTGCACGTCTTTTTAGGCGTCTCGATCTTTTTGCATCTTTTTGTTTTTCTCGTTTTGTATTTCCTCCCTGCTCAGCAAAATTTTCAAGAACCAAAGGCCGTATTTGTCGACCTAAATTCCATTTCCCCCGAACAACTTGCCCAAATGATGGCCCAAGAGTCGCCGAAGCAAGTGGCGGAATCTGAAGTGGCTGATAACAACGAAACCCCTAAGGACGCAAAGTATCTGGGCGAGCGATCGCAGAACGTTGAACAGCAAACGAAAGCCAAAAATGTCGACTCCTTTCGTAAGGGTGGAAATCCATCTATGGCCGGGAACAACGGCAAAAGTTTAAGTTTGAAAGATCTTGCGCCCAAAGCAAATAGTGCCACGCGCCCGCCGACACCAGAAGAGTTGGATGGCTATCGCCAAGAGAAGAAAAAATATGAAGTTGCACAGAATCAGGATTCCCGCATGGGAAATCAGTCTCTTGATAATCCAGGCTCAGCGACTAACGACTATTTAAAAAATGTAAAGGACGGCGATCGCACGATGTTGAGCACGAAGGAATTCGTTTACTTCGGCTACTATCGTCGAATTCGCGAGCGTTTAGAGGTTGCATGGAACGGACGCCTAAGAAATACCCTTCAGGGCTATATGGGTGGCGGTGGCCGTCAG
>CAYZLH010000051.1:0-10214 GCA_964478795.1 uncultured Bdellovibrionales bacterium
GTAAAAAAAGAATATGCCGACGCCGCATTCGTGGCGGTTCGCGTGGAAAAATTTGTCTATGAAATGGCGGGGGCTTTTCGCGAGTGTCACTTAGTAATTTGCCGAGCCGGGGCATCCAGTTTGGCGGAATTGGCCGCCGCGGGTAAGGCGTCTATCTTGATTCCTTTGGTTTCGAAAGATAAGCATCAAGAACACAATGCTAAAGAAATAGAAAATTTGGGTGCGGGAATTACCCGCCTTCAATATCACTTAAAAGCCGAAGAGCTTGCCGCAATTGTGAAAGACCTTTACACTAATCGCCAAACGATCATTGGTTATGCTGAAAAAATGGCAAAACTTCACCATCCCAATGCCGCAAGGTCCATCGCTAACTCCATTTTGGAAGGTTGAATATGGTTTACAAAAATAGAAAAAGAAAAGTTCATTTTGTGGGAATTGGCGGAATCGGCATGAGCGGAATCGCCGAAATTTTAATTTCTCAGGGGTATAATATTACGGGTTCAGATATCGCCGAATCCGATACCACGAGAAGGCTTTCTTCCTTGGGTGCAAAAATATTTTACGGTCATGCCGAATCAAATTTGGATAACGCGGATGTAGTGGTGGTGTCTTCTGCCATCGATGAAAAAAACCCGGAAATTCAGGCCGCTCGTCGTTCCAAAACCCCGATTATTCAACGGGCAGAAATGCTGGGCGAATTGATGAAGATGAAAACCAGCATCGCCATCGCTGGTACTCACGGAAAGACAAGCACCACCAGCATGATCGCCACGATCGTACAACACTCCGGTTTGGATCCCACAATCATTATCGGTGGAAAAGTGGATGCTCTTGGCGGAAATGCCAAATTGGGGAAGGGGGATTTCTTGGTAGCTGAGGCCGATGAAAGCGATAAAAGCTTTTTACATCTTCCCTCGACGATTTGTATCGTGACCAACATTGACAATGATCATTTGAATAATTATGGAACTATTCAAAACATCAAAGATGCCTTCGTCGATTTCGTGAATCGAATACCATTTTATGGCCGAGCGATTCTTTGCCAAGACGACGAAAACGTAAAATCCATTCTTTCGCGCCTCAAAAAGCCGTTCTTAACCTACGGATTTTCACCGCAAGCCGATTTGCAGGCCCGAGCTATTCAAGTGGAGAGCTTTGGTTCTACATTTGAGGTGTGGCAGGGTGAGCGCAAATTAGGTGGAGCTCGTTGCAATGTCCCCGGTAGGCACAATGTGCTAAATTCTTTGGCGGCCATCGCTGCCGGAATGGAAATCGGATTGAGCTTCGATCAGGCCAGCACTGGGTTAGCCCAATTTAAAGGCGTTAGACGGCGCTTCGAATTGAAGGGCGAAAAAGGCGGCGTAAAAGTATTCGATGATTACGGCCACCACCCCACGGAAATCCGCGCCACTTTAGCTGCGGCACGTTCGGCCTGGAAAGGGCGGATTGTAACTTTATTTCAACCCCATCGTTATTCTCGCACCCAAGATTGCTATGATGATTTTGTGCGCGCCTTCGACGATGCCGATCAGGTGTTCGTGGCCGATATTTATGCTGCGGGTGAGGATCCCATCCCCGGAATCAGCGCAGAAAAGCTAGCCGAAGACATTCGTCAAAATGGCCATAAAAGTGTGGAGTTTGTGGGGGAGGGAAAGCTCTCGGCAGACAAAATTAAAGGCAAATTGCAATCGGGCGATTTATTTATAACTCTCGGCGCCGGCAATGTTTACGTGGCTGGGGAAAAGTTGTTAGGCCTTTTATAAATTGAGATTCTAGGGCGAATTGGGCTAATCTCTTTGCATGTTTCCCACAGCAGTGCCTCATCGTTTGCAAGAGCCATTGTCGTCACACACCTCGTATCGGATTGGTGGTCCGGCAAAAATTTTTGCACTACCCAGAACCAAAAAAGATCTTTGGGAAATCGGCGCTTATTTAAAGGCTAGTGGCGAAGCGTATTTTATTCTCGGCAACGGCTCCAACGTATTGGCACCCGATGAAGGATTTTCCGGGGTGGTTATCTGCACGAAAGAGTTGGAGCCATTTTTGGAATTTGCTGAAAATAAGGTGAGAGTGGCGGCGTCCACTTTAAATTCACGTCTGTTGCGCGCGTGTGCTGATAAGGGACTGGGTGGAATAGAATATTTGTCTGGAGTTCCCGGTAATGTGGGCGGCGCAGTTTTTATGAATGCCGGCACTGCTCAAGGATGGATCGATTCGGCTTTGGAATCCGTGGAAGTGGTGAGTCTTAACGGTAGCGAAAGAAAAGTCGAGAAAAGTTCCCTTCGCTATTCCTATCGTCAGCAGCACTTTTTGGCCGAGGGCGAAATTATTTGGGCGGCCTCGCTAGTGTTGAATCCTGAGGATGCCGAAGGCTTAAAGGCGAAGCTCGTGGAGTCCGTCAAGAAGCGAAAGGCGGCCCAGCCGATTGAGATGCCTAGCTGTGGAAGTGTGTTTCGCAATCCAGAGGGACACAATGCCTGGAAGCTCATCGCCGAGGTTGGTTTACGTGGATTCAAGCAAGGCGGCGCGCGATTTAGTGAAAAGCACTGCAATTTTATCGTCAACGAGGGTGGCGCAAAGAAATCCGATGTGGAGAGCCTAATTCATTTGGCGCGAGAAAAAGTGAAGCAAAAATACGCGATTGACTTGCACCCAGAAGTGGTTTTTCTGGAGCCAAAGTTTTTATGAAATCTCCGGTGGCAAAAACTTTTTTCTTTGTGGCCTTACCGATGGCGCTAGTGGTGGTAGCGCTCGTATTTACGGGAATGGAAGTGCGCCGATTTTTGTTAAACTCGCCAAGATTTGCCATTCAAGCAGTGGAGCTAGCCACCGAAGGTGCGGCCAGTAAGGCGGAAATCTTGAGAAGACTTGCCTACTTAGAGGGCGCCAATATATTCCAAATTAATTTGGAAGAGGTGCAACAGAAGGTGGAAGAAGATCCGTGGGTATATTCGGCCACAGTGATTCGCGCACTTCCGAATAAAATCCAAATTCACTATGTGCCTCAAGTTGCGAAAGCCATTTTGGGCGCGGATTCGATGTATTATTTGAATTCGGAAGGAAAGCCTTTCTATCGCGTGCGCCAGGGGGATTCTCTGCAGTTTCCCCTCATTCAAGTGGATGGCAAAGCGCCCGAAGCTGAATCCTTACGGCAACGAGTGGAAGTTGGGCTGCAAATCATCGATGAGTTTCGCAAGTCTGAGCTGTTTTCGGAAAAAGATTTGGGCGATGTGATGGTTCGCGCGAGCGAAGATGGGGGCGACGTACCCGTTTCCATGAGTTTGCGGTTTCCACCAAAAAATTTGGCGAAAAAAAAGGACATTTCCAGTCGACTTTACACGGTAAGTTTTGGCAGACAGAATCTCTCCGCTCAGGTGAGAAGATGGGAAGCTGTGGTGCGTTATCTGGCGCAACAAAGCAAAACTCCTAAATTAATTCGTTTGGAGCTCGGCAAAAAAGTGGTTGTAAAACTGAATCGCTAACCCTACCCTATAAGTATAGGCTACCGTGTCACATGCGGGCGCTGCAGGAGAACGCTCCTAAGGAGGGGGTCGTGGCCAAGCAGGAATTTATTGTTGGGTTAGACATCGGAACCACGAAAATCTGTGCCATCGTCGGGCAGGTTACGGAAACGGGCATCGATATCGTTGGATTGGGTTCACGACCTTCCACCGGATTGCGCAAGGGCGCAGTGATCAATATCGATTCCACCGTCGAGGGAATCCAAAAGGCCATCGAAGAAGCTGAGCTCATGGCGGGCACAGAAATTTCTAGCGCCTATATTGGCGTGGCGGGAAATCACGTGAAGAGTTTTAACTCTTCGGGTGTGGTCTCCATTAAAAATCGCGAAATAGATCCAGACGATGTAGCGCGCGTTATCGACGCGGCGAAAGCCATTGCGATTCCTGCCGATCGTCAGGTGATTCACTTGATTCCGCAAGATTATATTATCGATGGACAGGACGGCATTAAAGAACCCATTGGAATGAATGGTGTTCGCTTAGAAGGAAAAATTCACATTGTTACTGCTTCCACTTCGAGCACGCAGAATCTAGTAAAGTGCGCGAATCGTTCTGGTTTGCATGTGGATGAGTTGGTGCTAGAGCCCATTGCCAGCGCCGAAGCCGTACTTTGCGACGACGAAAAAGAATTGGGTGTAGCGCTCGTCGACATGGGCGGCGGCACTTCTGATATTTGTATCTTTGTTGGTGGCGCCCTGGTGCACACTGGTGTGATCAATATCGGTGGAAATCACATCACCAACGATATCGCCGTAGGATTAAGAACTCCGCAAATCGAAGCGGAAAAATTAAAAATTCGCCACGGCTGCGCCGTGAAGGAATTACTTGCTCCGGAAGAAACCATCGAAGTTCCTGGAGTAGGTGGCCGTCAGCCCAGAATTGTGGCGCGCCAATTACTCGCAGAAATTATTGGACCTCGTGTAGAAGAAATGTTTTCGTTGATCAAGGCGGAGATCGATAAAACCGGCTACTCGCACCTCATCGGTAGCGGCGTAGTAATCACCGGTGGCTGCTCGATGCTTGAAGGCATGCCCGAACTCGCCGAAATGATTTTTGAAATGCCCGTTAAGAGAGGCTATCCCAGCGGTATGGGGGGAATGAGAGATATTGTGAACTCCCCTAAATATGCCACTGGAGTGGGGCTTCTTAAATACGCGGCGAATAAAATGGCGGCCAAGAATCATCGGCTGCATTCGGGTGAGGGCGTTGGACGCCGCATGCGAGATGCAATGACCGGATGGATCAAGGACCTATTCTAAGAAGGAAGGGGACAGAATGTTCGAACTCGATAAATCGGCACCAGCATCACATGGCGCGAAAATTAAGGTAATTGGCGTAGGTGGCTCCGGCGGAAACGCGGTGAACACCATGATCAAATCCGGACTCACTGGCGTAGAATTCATCGCCGTGAACACCGATCGCCAAGCACTTTCCGCCTCGTTGGCAGAAGTGAAAATTCCCATTGGTGGCGAACTCACCAAGGGTTTGGGTGCTGGGGCGAATCCCGAAGTGGGAAGACGGGCTGCCCTCGAAGATTATCATAAGATCGCCGATGCCCTTCAAGGGGCAGATATGGTGTTTGTTACTGCCGGTATGGGCGGTGGCACCGGAACTGGAGCCGCTCCAGTGATCGCTAAAATTTCCAAAGAATTGGGAATGCTCACCGTAGGTGTTGTGACCAAACCATTCGATTTCGAAGGCCGTAAGCGCATGCGCCAAGCCATCGAGGGAATTAAATTCTTGCGCGAGAGCGTAGATTCTTTGATCACTATCCCTAACCAAAGACTGCTTTCCATCGCCGGCAATCACATGAGTTTTATGGATGCCTTTAAAAAGGCCGATGAAGTATTACTAAATGCCGTTCAGGGGATTTCCGATTTGATCAACCACACCGGCTTGATCAACACCGACTTCGCTGACGTGCGCACTATTATGGCCAACAAAGGTTTGGCATTGATGGGAACCGGATTAGGCGAAGGCGAACACCGTGCAGTAGAAGCGGCTACAAACGCCATTTCTTCTCCGTTGCTCGAAGATATATCTGTGGATGGTGCAACTGGTTTGATCATCAACGTAACTGGCGGACCAGACCTAACAGCCTTCGAAGTAAACGAAGCGACTACGCTCATCATGGAAGCCGCACACGAAGATGCCGAAATTATTTTCGGCTCCGTAATCGACGAAGCCATGAAGAATCGCGTGAAGATCACAGTGATTGCAACGGGAATCGGCGCGCAAGCTAGCATGATGATCTCGGGCGGCACCTCTTTGGGTGCGGGCTCAATGAGCACTTCAACCGCCCAATTGGCTGCGGGAACACAAGCAGAAAATCTTTCGGCTCTCCGTCAAGGAATGTCGCAGTCGGCACCATCGATGAACACGATGTCTGCTCCGGCCGCTGTTAGTCCTCCACCCTTGCCGGAAAGAATGAACATTTCTACGCCAGCAATGGCTGCAAAACCGATTTCTTCTCCTGCAGCAACACCAAGTGCCCCGGCCAGCGCTCTTTCTTCGCAAGGAATGGCTAGCACCATGAGCACGAAAGCGATGGACCAAATTATTCCTTCTGCTTCCATCGAGGAGGTTGATGCTGCATTGGATTCTTTTCGCTTAGATGAGAAATCTATGGCGGCCGAGTCAGAGATGATCGAAATCAACTCGATCTCTTCCACGCCAACTCCCGCGAATCAGATGGAACAAGTTGAAATGTTTGCGGACCGCACTGAACCGAAAGCAAAAGAAGAAGCTCCTCGGATGAAAGACGGACGTTCGGAAAGCTTGGCCCGTGCTCAGCAAATCGCGAGAAGCTTGGGTGTAACCAATCTAACTGATGATGAATACGACATTCCTACTTTCATCCGCCGTCAACAACAGGGAAGCCAGACGGTAAATTAAGAACTCGGACTGCACTTTTTTCTCAAATTAAATATTAGGCCCCAGTAAAAGATTATTCTTTTACTGGGCATTTTTTTCTATCTATTGTCGTTCATTTAATAAGTTTGATCACTCACTGCAAAATTCTCGGCAAATAATAAAAAATATTTGACTCGCGGGCAATTCCCCTTGAACTAGGGCGCCAAGGTAAATAAGGGGATCGAAGAATTTCGACCCCGCTTTGGCTAAAACTATCGGCCAATCCACTTACGGCAAAAAAACCAGGGATCGCCGCCATCACGAGCAGTCCACACGTGAAAACACTGGCCCGTGCGAATGTCTTTTGCGCACACTCGCTGTGAATCTCCAGTGCAAACATAGTTGCTACGATCTACTCGGCCCATATTCGGATTCATCCAGCGCTGGCACTGATACATGGCATTTCCGGCTCCGTCGCGGCTCGTCCATTCATGAGTGCACTGTCCATGAATTTTACTTCGAGCGCAGGCGCGATCGGCATTGCCCGAACAGTAGTAGTTGTTGCGGTCAATACGGTTGCTAACTTCGCCCGTATAAATCTTGCAGGCGTACATCGGGTTTTCATGGTCTCGTTTATTAAAGGCCATGGTGCACTGACCAGTCCGGGTGCTGACGGCGCACGCCCCATTGGCGGTGGCTTTACAGTAGGAGGCTTGCGCCAGGACATCTTCGTTAGCTAATGCGTTGTTTGCAGAAAAGCAGAAAAGCGTAACCAATAATGAAAATAGGGTTTTCATTTGTTTCTCCAGTTAAGTTGTTTTTTCGTTGTTGCTGTCGATTTGCTTCGACGTAGGCTGGATTAGTGGATTCGCTTGCATAGAGCAAGCAATTAGCAGGTTTGGGTACAGAATTGGTTGTGCGCGATGCGCTAGCGCGGGGCGTATTTGATCGAAGTTACAAAGCACATGCGTGGAACGATATTTCTATCTGAAATGCTCAAGCAATAAAAAGCCCATAAGTGCCTTGGATAACTTCGAAACCATTTGGTCTAATGAGTTTTTATTTATCCTGTGGAATCATTTTTCGGCAAATCACTAATAACTTTACTGAGCACAAAAACCTTCGGAAAGTGATTGTTGTTAGCAAATACAAGAGCGAAAGATCGCATCCGGAAATTACCAAGAAAGACTAAAAAAGAAATTAGGCTGAGAGAAACTCCGGAATAATCAGAGTTGGCGTATTTTATCTTTCCTTTACCGCAGAAAAAAAGTGAAATTTTTCTCCCCGCAAATTTTGCAAAATTTACAGGGCTTTGCCGCCCCGAATTGTAAGAAAATATAAGCTAACTGCAGAAGAAACCATTGCCTTTTTGCCGTGGTTCACGCTCTCATTAAGTGTAGCCGAACAAAAAAAAGGGACTCGCTTTCCGTTGGGGACAGCAGCTCGTGGGATGTTCGGAGAAGGGGAAGAAATGAAATTCGGAAATAAACTAGCACTTGCGTTAATTGCATTGCTTGTTTCCAACGGCGCGCTCGCCCAAGGAAATTTGGTTCAGTTCAATGGCGAGTACCGTCCAGCCTATAGAGAGGGCGAAGTAATCGTTAAGTATAAAGATGGCGCCTCGCGCGATTTGCGTACGATGACGGAACTCTACAACAGAGTAGACGTGATCAACGTACAACGTTTCTCCGGTTATTTCACCGGCATGGAGCAGTTGACGTTCAACACCGAAAGACATTCTGTAGAGCAAGTGGTGGCCGAACTTCAGCGTGACCCTAATGTGGAATACGCTCAACCAAACTATATGCTTTATGCTTCTCCGGCAAAATTGGAAAAGCCAAAGACGTTGGGCGAGCCCTGCATGATTCCCGGTTTGCCTTTTCCTCCCGGCTGTGAAGACAGTGGTGGCGGTGGTGAACAGCCAGATCCAGGACAACCAGGAACCCCCTGTCTTATTCCAGGAATTCCTTTTCCTCCTGGCTGTGAAGATAGCGGCGGCTCACCTGGTGAACCCGGAAATCCTGGCGAACCTGGAAACCCAGGCAATCCCGGTGGACGTCCAGCCATTCAGCCTCCTCCAGCAGAAGCAACACCAGCAGCTGACCCAGATTTAGCGAAAGCCTGGGGTATTGCTAAAGTGTCTGCTGACAAAGCTTGGTCGATCCAAAAAGGTAGCAAGAATATTGTTGTGGCAGTGATCGATACTGGCGTGGACTACAACCACCCCGATCTAGCTTTCAATATGTGGAGAAATCCTAATGCTGCCATGGTGAGCAATGGTGTGGATCCGTTGGGTGAAGAAATTACTTGCGACGTTGTTGGCTGGAACTTTGTTCATAACGACAAATTGCCTTTCGATGACAACCAACATGGTACTCACTGTGCTGGATCGGTCGGAGCCGTAGGACAAGACGGAAAAGGGATTTCCGGCGTGTCGCAGCGAGTTTCCATCATGGCTGTAAAGTTTCTTTCGGCTCAAGGAAGTGGCGATACCGCTGCGGCCATCAAGTCGATCGATTATGCTGTTAGCCGTGGCGCCAAAATTCTCTCCAACTCTTGGGGTGGAAAAGGCGATGACGGAACGAACGGTGCATTGAAAGATGCCATTATTCGTGCCGAACAGGCCGGAGTTCTTTTTGTTGCCGCTGCTGGTAACGATGGAACTGACAACGACCGTAGCCCAGTTTTCCCTGCTGCTTTCGATGTGCCAAATATGCTCACCGTTGCCGCAACTACGGAAACTGACGGAATGGCCTTCTTCTCCAACCGTGGCGCGAAAAGCGTACACGTTGGTGCCCCTGGCACGAACGTTTACTCCACCGCTCCTAACGGTAAGTACCAGAAACTTTCTGGTACCTCGATGGCTTGTCCTCACGTAGCTGGTGCTGCTGCTCTAGTATGGTCGCAGTTCCCCAACGCCGACTACAAAGAGATCAAGCGTCGTTTGATGGATTCCGGCGATGCAATTACGGCATTGAATGGAAAGACTGTTACCGGAAAACGAATCAACGTAGAAAGAGCTGTTCAAGCTACGTTCTAATTGAGTCGAAAAAAACGAAAGGGAATGCTTCGGCATTCCCTTTTTTTTTGCCTAAATGCTATGGTTCTTCTATATGAAAAACGCTTTTTTGTTATTTACTGTCTTCGCCGTTTTTGTTGGTTGTGCCCAACAAGAAAAAAAGTCTGACTCGATCACAGACAAACAGAAGTGGCAGAATGTGGACTCTGAATTGAAAAAGGGGGCCAAGAAGACCAAGGGACTTTTGCAAAGAGCGGGAATTCTCTCCGAGGAAAAGGAATCGGCGGCAGAGGGGGCCGAGGAAGATAAGTCCAAAAAAAAGAAATCTGTTGAAAATGCCCCATCTTCCTACCTTGATTCGAAGCCCAAATCATTTTGGTCGTCTATGCAAAATCATATGAATACTGGATGGAATCGGATGCTCGGTTTTTTTGATGGCCTTACAGAGAGTGGCTCATCAAATTCGAGCCAAGAATAGCCGAAAGGGATTCTATGAAGTGGATATTATTTTCTACATGCTTATTGATTGTGGCTTGCTCCCACCAAGCAATGAATCGGCAGGTTTCCAGTTTAGGTAAGAGTCTTTTGGATGCTGAGGTGGAGGACTCCGCGGCCTTCAGAGGCTGGCGAATGAATCCCCCCGAACAACATGGTGAGCTCGACTTTACGAAATTAAAGGCCGCGGAAATTCGCTGTTCGTCAACCCAATTAACTCCGACCTCTCCCGGAATGGAATCTAAAGAATACTTTAATGCAATGTTTGGTGCTTATGAACATAGTAAATTGGATCCAGACAGCAGCCTCTGCCTGATTCGCTCCAA
>CAYZLH010000052.1:0-4760 GCA_964478795.1 uncultured Bdellovibrionales bacterium
CCCATCAGAGCGGGAACCAAATTCCGCAACATAGTCCAGGGAAGTACACGATGGATCTGCATTGAATATTTTGGCGTCTAGATTGTCGAAAAAAGTAGATTCCAGGAAATTGATAAATCCTCGCTCTTCGCGCATCGTGCGTACACTATACCCAGCCACCATAAAAAATGGCACTCCAGGATCTTCATTCTTAGGCGCAACCACATCTGATGCATAGTTCGATTGCAGATTACGATAGGCATTATTATTCAGGCCAATCATTTTGCTTAACTTTCCAACCAGTTTTTGTTTGCGTTCGTAATCTCCGGCATTTTGTAAAATATTCGCTACTTTTGAACCTCCAGCCGCCGACGCCAAAGAAATCACAAAAAGCGTTCGATCTTTTGCTTTCTGGTAGATGGCTCGTTTGTCGAAGAGGTTAGGCTCCTTATCCGTAGACCTGGACTCGCGAGTGTGAATAAACATATGTTCCATTAGGAGCCCGCCCATACTATGGGTGATAACAATGCAGCGGCCAAATTTTCCACAGGGCGCATTTAAAATTTGTTCGGCAACTTTTTCGGCCTGGGTGGCCACCGCTTGGCTGCCATCATAGCAAGCTACAGTTCGATAGGCTGGGGAGGGGGAAATGACGTGTGGACTTGACCCCCAGTATTCCTGAAGATCTGCGGAATTTTTGCAACGGTCATTTTCACCTGCCCCGTGCACAAAAATATATCCTACATCTCCATCTCTATACCAATCGGGAGGATCCTGGTCAGTCGGTGTGGTTTTTACTTCTATTTTTATTTTTCGACTCGATTCTCCCGACGATAGCGTAAATTCTTTTGCTCCAGCATCACCCTTCTTGGGGATCCAGCGAACTAATCTTTCTTCTGGAATATAAAAAGCGCCGGCCGGCATTCCCTTAGGCGTAAGATCTCCGGATCCGAGAATTTCTAGCTCCACCGGCTCGAGTTCTTGGACCGGGATAGTGACGGCCGCCGTGCCAGTATCCGTAGAGGTTGCCGTACTAGTTGAAGTCTGGGTTGTTACCGAAGTTGCCGTGGCTAGTTGATTGGCTTGTACTGCGAGTTGCGCGTTGAAGTCCATTTGCTGTTGATCCCACTTTTGCTGTTGCTCTTTCACCTGCTGAGATTCGTGATAGAGATAGTAGCCACCGCCACCCAGAATAGCCCCCCCGGCGAGCCAGCCCCAATTGCGGGAGAGAAAGCTTCCTTCCCCTTTGTCCTTTGTTTTTTCCGCCCTTCGTTCTTCCTTCTCTTCGGGGGTTTCAGTAGATTTCTTCTTAGAGTTAGCGGTGTCTTCCACTTTGGCCGCGGAATTTTCACAGCGCTTCGATAGCGTGGCTAATTTTTCAGAATATTGAGCAAATGCCTTTTGTGACTCACGGGATCTTTTTAGCTCGGCGATCCCTTCTAAAGAAAAACGGGAATATTGGCCACTGGATTCCAAGGGCAGCGGTTTCCCAGTAACAGGCTGAGTGCCTCTTCCCCACAGAAGCACTACTTCGTTTTGGAGTGGGGCCACATGGGCCGCCAGCCTGGCACTGTTTTGCTGCAGAATCGATTGGTTCGTATTACGTAGCTGAAAAAAGTCTTGGAGACGTGAGCCTTTGGGCCAGCCTCTGTTGTCTACGCTAGTATCGAAACGCTTTTCTAATTCTTTTGTGAAATCTGAATATAGTGAAGTAGCTGTTTCGTAATTTTCTTGAGCGCTATTGAAAGACGCACACTGCTCGATGGAATTACCCTGGTTCAACAACTTTTGCGCAGCCAAAAAAGCTTCTACTTTTGCTTCGAGTTTTTTCCGCATTCCACAGAGTTCGACGATGTCGCCGGATCTACTAAATGCCAGCTGGAAAAACTGACTGCGGGCTTGCAACGTTGGCGTGATCTCCGGCACTTGTGCTTGAACTTGCCGATGTCCACTGCTCATGGGATCAAACTGTTTTTTCCAGCGATTCTCAAAAGCTTCGGCTCGTTGTTGCGAGTTAGAAGTAGCGGGCCAATTCATCACTTCCACACCAAAGGAGTTGGCGCGATCACAGAGTGGCGCTACGGCATAGGCCGAAAGCGACCCAAATGCGTGGGCCGCGAGGAGGGCAAAAATTGGGAAAATACCGAATTTCAAACGCAATTCTCCTATTGGAGTTATCGGCTAATTCGGGTCAACGGCTGAAATATTTCCCCAGAAATACGGCGTTATTGACGGGGTAGAGAGTTGCGCTATCTATTGAAAATTCCACGGGAAATACCAAATCGGCAAAACCGACCATGGCGTTAAACGGTAGAGCGTGGGAGCCGAGCGCGAGACTATCGAACTTCGCACCCGTAAAATCTGCTTAGCGAAGCAGGTGCTCCGTTACATCATTTCCGTAGGACCAGTAGGCCTTAATGATGGCCCACACATGGGAATTCGCGATTTCAATTTTTCTAGGTTTGCCCACGGCCTGCCAAAGATCAAACTGGCTTTCCGTCGGCACGGAATCGTCTTCCGTGGCAATAATAAGCAATACATCTTTTTGCGACCAAGCGGAGCCACGACTTCTGGGACCTTCGATGCCTGGGATTCTTTCTCCGGAAAAACGAGGAGGTAAAATATCCTGGGAAATGGCCTCGCCTAAAATAGATTCATATTCGTCTTTATTTTGAAATTTCCATTCTGGTTTACGAGCTTGGCGAATTTTTACACTTTGCTCTTGTTCGGACTGTGCCAATACGCGGCTGAAGGGAGCGCCGGAGGCGATGGCCACCCAATTTTCAATTTCCGGATTTTCCGCTGCCAGGGCGGCAACATACATTCCACCCAAACTAGTTCCGAGCAGACGAATTTTTCCCGGCCATTCTTTTTTTACAAAGGCGAAAGCTCGCTTCGCTCGACTGATGTGCCGATCGTGCAATTCTGGATCAACGGAGAATTCATCGTATTCACTCCACTCCTCGATAACCCAGGCGTTCACACCCGCTTTTTGTAAAGATTTGGCGTAACCACGATCTAACGAAGTAGACCCACCTGTGGGCGGAAAAATTACGACCAGGAAATCTCGGGACGAATTCTGAACCGCGTATTTCGAAATCTTTACGTGAAAAGCGTTGTCTTGGGGGTCTCTCAGCAAAATTGTGCTTCCGGCACATGCGGAGAGTGGAAGGGCAATAACGAACAGTAAAATGGCAAAAAATTTCATCTCCGGGTTGTACCCGTATTTCAGGGTAAGTTCCATGGGCACACTGCCACACCTTTACGGTTCGCTCTGTTCAAGTTCAAAAAAAGAAGCCCCAGGTCATCCCTGAGGCTTTTTCGATTTTCTGTAAACCGTAAGTATGGAGAATTAGTTCTGAAAAATTGCTTTGCCGGTTACTACAAGCGAGCGCAGGTCTGGACCTTCAAAGCCCACGCTGGAATAACCTACTACCACCACGATAGCGCCTTTATAGGTGGTTACGCGACGTACGTCGTAGCCAATCACGCAGCCACGGCTTTTAGGTAGAGCAGAATCATCTTGCAGGATCTGAGTCTTTCCCGAGGTTCCTTCTTTGCCCATAATGGAGAGTTGCAGCATTTGTGGGGATCCGCCCAAAAATTCTGTGCACCACTTGCCCTCAGTCATGTCCTCAGCGGCCTTGGTCTTTAACACTACTTCGTATTTCGGCACTGTCATGGTTGCGCCACCTTCAGCCCAAAAATCAAAGGAGAAAACGGGCGCGCCATATTGGCTATATTCGGTGGGCAGACGAACTAAAAGATCCTGACCAAGGTTTTTTCCAGGAGTAATTTTGTACCGAGCCGGTTTCAATTGGCCCAGAGCTTTCTGCAAAGCTAGTTCGGGGGTGCCAGTGATTTCGTCGCCTTCGCTCTCGATCACTACGAATTTTTTCGCTACAAATTTGTTGGTAGCTACTTCGATCACGCCAGCTTCAGCATACGGAAAGCCGGAACCATCAAACGTGCCAGTTTGGGCGAATGCAAAATATTTTCCGTCAGGGGAAAATCCGAGGGTCTGATAAGTGGACGCATCGCCAGCGAAGGCGAAAACAGAAAGAAGAAGAGCAATAATCATCGGGGTTCTCCAAGAGTTAGGTAGTTATTGGTGAGCTGTGTATAGCGCGGGGCGGTGGAGAGATCAAGTGTGCGCGAGCGTTTCATTTGTTCAAGTGAGTGGGGAATTTGTCAAACTCCGCACTTTCGCTTGGTTATGATAGAGAGAATTCACTAGACGAACTGAAGGAGAGAGTATGGGAATTTTAGGCACAATCATAATTGGATTTTTAGTGGGACTAGTGGCGAGATTTCTAAAGCCTGGAAATGATCGCATGGGATTTATCATGACTACGGTTGTGGGAATCGCCGGCGCCTTTCTTGGCACCTATTTAGGACAAGTAATTGGAATCTATCAAGTTGGCGAGGCCGCTGGATTTTTTGGTGCAGTGATTGGGGCGATTTTAGTATTGATTATGTTGAGCGCGGTTTCCCGCCGGAAGTAGAGCCATCGTTACAGGGAGTTAGAAACGAAATGAAAAAACCTATTGTCAATATAGACCAATTGCAACCGCAAGCGCGTCCGAAAAATTTTGCTGCTACAGGAGCCGCGGCGGAGCGCTTCGACGCTAAAATGGCGCCTATCGCGCCGCTGATCGGCGCAGAGAAACTAGGCTATAATTTAACAGTGGTGCCACCGGGCAAGAGTGCGTTTCCCTATCATTGTCACCGGATCAATGAAGAAATGTTTTTTATTGTCGAGGGCACCGGAGAGTTACGTA
>CAYZLH010000052.1:4770-10208 GCA_964478795.1 uncultured Bdellovibrionales bacterium
TATAGGAGAGCAGCGTTTTCCTCTACGCAAGGGTGATATCATTGCGTGTCCACCGGGCGGAAAAGAGCGGGCTCACCAAATTTGGAACACTGGAAATGTCGACCTGCAATATCTTGCTGTTAGCACAAAGATCACTCCGGAAGTTTGTGAATATCCTGATTCGAAAAAATTTGGCTTGCTGGCGGAATATCCGGCTAGCGGAGATGCGCCGGCCACGCATTTTCGTTTTGTGGGTCGAGAAAACATTCAAGTGGATTACTGGGATGGCGAGTAAATTAGCTTTCTATCGTGAATTTTCCAGACTACAGCAGTTCCACTTAGACATGTCCCGAACGTAGAAATAGTTTTGCGGACATGTCCGACGGAAATCTAGGACATGTCTCGAGGGAAAATTTAATTTTTTAGACATGTCAGTGAAACGCAATTTCGAATGTTGAAGTCCTTTGCAAATTATCTTTGGGGGCCTTAGAACCCGTCTCAACAACAAACAAGTATCCATCTGGATCCCCTGGGTGGAGAATAGATAACTAAGGAACCCTATATGAAAATGCTTATGATTTTGGCCGCTGTACTTGGAATGAACACTGTTAACGCTCACGCTTATGAATACGTAGCTGGCGATAAAATCTTGTTCCAATCTGTTAGCACCTACGTTTCTGCTGTTTTCAGCAAATCTCTTTGCTTGAACGGCGACACCTACGAAGCTCTTGTAAACGAGTGTACTGAGTGGAGAAACCGTGGCAACGACAATGGCCCTGAGTGCGTTGCTTTCAAAAAAGTAACGGCTTACCAACCAATGGCTTCTACCCGTCAACGTTGCGCTGAATACACTGGCCGCGACCAAAACCACTGTGCTGTATGGGAAACTGTTGATTTCGTACAAAGCCCAGTTCGCACTGTTAAGTTCTACAACAGCAACGACCAGTTGATCAAAACTGCTAAAGTTACGATCCCTGCTTGTGGCCCTGCTAGCAAGTAATTGACTTTATTGGGGGATTTGGCTCGCCGGGAGTAAGTGGAGGGGTCTACTTCCTCCCTGGCGGGCCGATTTTCCCGCGATTTTTCTCCCAAGAAAAACAAGCGCATTGGCGAGAGAGAAAGAAATTTCTCTCTCGTTTTTTCGCGTCCAGAAAATTGACAATGCGCGTAATAGTTTGGTAAGAAAGCTCCACGAATGGAAACGAGACTCAGTTCCGAAACTAGTCCCCCTACTAGAACTCGGAAAATCCAAGAGCCATCCCTGCAACGGCAGCTAGCCCTGGATTTGACCGCCTTCTTAAAAAAATTCCCGAACCGGAATTTTGCCATTCGTATTCTAGCGAAGGAAAGTGGTCTGAACGAAAAAACGATTCGCCGTTTGCTTTCGGAAGAAAACCGACCCACCTATCAAACTACTTTTAAGCTCTATGCAATTTTTCTGGAAGAAGTGAACTACGACAAACTTTTGCCCCTTTGCCCACCAATAGTTCGGAACTATTTGAAGGATTTTAGTCCTGCGCAAACAGTTAGTCGGCCGGATCGAGAATCCCAGTTGGTCGAAATGTTTCTCGCCGATCCGATTTCTGCCGAGTTGTTTGTTTTGGCTGGTACAGGAGTATTGAAAACGGCCGAAGTAGAGAAGATGTTTGGTCAATACGGTCTGCAGTTAATGGATAAGTTAAAGGCCGCTGACTTGCTCGTAGAGGTTGCAAAGGGAAGTTATAGTTTGTCGACGAAAGTGCCAAACTTAGACGGACACGCATTGAAGATTTTGGGTGAGTATTTTGTAAAACACTTTTGCAAACAACGAGAAGTGATGAGTGAAAACTCGATTATTTTTTACGCTGAAGGCTTAAGTGATGAAGGCAAGAAGGCCTGGTTAGCAATTGATCGTGAATCGTTTCAAAAGAAAATGGAAATAGTAAGAGATCCGAATTTTAGAGGATCGAATCGAGTTTTTACGTTTACTGCGACAGATGAAATTCAAAGGAAAGAACAATGAAGCACTTATTTTTCGTATTGACGGTATTGCTGTTCACAACGGTTGAAGGTTTCCCAGGAGTTGGTGGTATGTCTGGTGGACACATCCAGTTTCAAAAAGAGAGCACCTTTGTGCATCCGTTGTTTCACAAGAGTCTGTGTTATGACGGCGACTCCTTCCACGCGGAAGTAAAAAAATGTTTGGAATGGAAAGAACGCGGAGACAAATCAACTTGCGTACGTACCCAAACTGTGTTGGCTGAACAACCACGTGAAAGCAAACGGCAGAGATGTGCACGACCGGCCGGGGATGATGGAACCTGTTTGGCCTGGGAAGAAGTGCCATTGGTACAGAATCCTGATCGATATTTTGAATTTCAAGATGAAGACGGTCGAGTAACCAAACGTGTGGAATTCCGAGTGAAGGATTGTCGGGAGTAAAACGAGGATTCTGCGGTTTGGCAAGAGCAGAGGGATGGAAATCCCTCTGCTCTTTTAGTTTCATTTTTAATGAAACTATTTCCCGTATTCAATTTGGCTATAGCTTTTCATCACAGATTTCTAAGTTGACCCATCTTCGTTGGTGTGTTTAATGAGTGAATGAATTTTTTACCATTGTCCCCCTAAAGAAATTTTGTGGTGAAAAAGGAACACGAACAATAAAAAACAGGAGAGTTTAAGATGAAGACTATTTTATTTGGAGCCGCGATTCTATTGGCATCTGCTCAGGCATTTGCCTATACCCCGGATTTTTCTTTTCCAGATTTTGAAATGATCCGTAACTATGAAAAGTCGGTAATTGCAAAAGATGCCAAAGTTTTGGCTTATGCCCGCAAACTAGGTGCACGATCAATTCGCGTAACCAATGGTGCCCCCGGACTCTTAAATTATGCCGTTGTTACCAACAATCGCTGCACATTCAGCGTTGACGTTGTCTACAACGATTGGCCGGGAATCGATGCCATCATCGTCTATAAAAACGCGGTTTGCCGACGTTAATTTCAGCAAAAAAGCCGAGTGGTTTTCCGCTCGGCTTTTTTTATAACGTTTTTATTTCGCTAAGAACAAAAACTACTTTTCTAAAATTTCAGCATCGGCTCCCAATTGGATGGCAGTGAATTTACCGAATTCCCCTGCATAGGCCTGAGTAATTAAACCAAATCCAGGAATTCGTTTACCTTCGAGCCGAAAGCTGGCCCCGAAACGATTGGTACCCCAAGAGTTCTTGAAATAGAAAACGCCACGACGAGTAAAGGTCTTCGTGGTTCCGTCAGCCATTTTTTTCTCGTAGGTCATTTCCACTGCATCATCATAGCCAATAATCACCACAGCGTGCCGAGCGGTCTTCGTTGGGGAGATCGCGCGATCTGCCGTGCCCTTTTCTGGATAGTTTACCTCGCCGAGGGCGAATGCCCGTTCGCTTCTCTCAATTCCCATGGCTGGGGCAGAGGACGTATTCCAGGCACCGTAGTAAACGTTGATTTCCATTGTGAGCGGAATTCCCTGAGCAAGGAGATTCTTCGCTTCGTTTAAGGAAACCGTGCGTCCACTGATGTATGGACTAAGAGTGCGTTTATGCGTACGGGCACTTTGCCAGCCGCGGAGAAATTCTTCACTGTACGCAGGATTCCGGGGATCCCGCAATTCGCTTTCGGATGCTCGTACTAGTAGGGGCGAAAAGTGCCCCATGAGGCATCTGGTGTGATTTAACCCGCTGAGAGAGTCGCAGCGTTCTCGTGCGATGCTCGGCGAATCCTTAGCCCACAGGCGAGAGTCGTAGGGGAGGGCCTCCTCGGCCGCTACGCCAAAATTTTAGATATACTGAAAATTCGATGCAACTGTAGAGCCGTTGCCGCCACCCGAGGGCGAATGCACCGCCACTAAATATTGTACCCATTCTTCCGAAAGATCGATATCACGCAGATTGGGCCGATCTTTTAAGTATAGGGCCTCAATCACGCCAAGCGTGGCAAATACGGTACATAAGTTTCGGGGACCTTGAGATTTCACCGAGCTCTGGTAGCGGATGGCCGAGAGGAGATCTGTGCGCGCAGGAGCAGCAGATGCAGTGGCTGACAATAAAGCCAAGGCCAGAGCGAACGTAAAGAGTTTCATAGGGGGTAGCTCCGTTTTTTCGTTTTTTGTTGCGGATGAGTTATAGCGCTCGGGGTCATTAAACGAAAGTTTTTTTGGAAAATTGGGGTGTTTTCGGTTGGGTTCCGGGTACATTTCTTAGCAAATGATGGTGGGTACATCTAATTCACTTGCTGATTTACTTGCGCACTACGGGCAGCTGTGGAACGTGCATTTTTCGCAGATTCTCCACCAAAGCGCGTCTAGTTGGATTCTATTGGTGACAAGAAACGAACAACCGTTCGTACTCAAAATTTTTACCGACAAGGGTCGCGCCAGTTCAGAAAGTTCCTCCGCTCTGCTGCGCGCTTGGGCGGGCAACGGAGCTGTGCATTTGATAGCTGGTGATCTCCGGGCACAATTATTGGAATATGTGCCAGGCGGCACTCTGGCTGGCGCGCAGATGGCAGCCGCCGATGAAATCGCCGTAATGAGTGACGTGATCACAAGACTGCAGGCTCAAAAGTTTCCAGGCCTACGTTTTCCTACCTTACGAGAGCATTTTCTTTCCTTAGAAATTGCCGCACGTCGAAACACGTCGCCCACATGGATACTAGGAAATAAAATATTGTTGGATCTATTGGCGGAGGAGAACGAGCCCTGCGTTTTGCATGGAGATTTCCATCAGCAAAATATTTTACGCGGGGAAAGCGGTTGGTTGGCCATCGATCCAAAGGGAGTGTTCGGCGATCCGGCATATGAAGTGGCCAATTCCTTCTTTAATCCTTTACCGCGATCACCTAATTTGATGGAGCCAGAAGTTATCGTCTGGAGAGCCAAAAAGTTCTCAGAGTTTTTAAAAATACCGGAGAAGCGAATACTGGGTTTCGCTTTTGTTCACGGATTGCTGAGTGCAGCCTGGAGCGAGGAAGACGGTGAAGATTCTAGGGAAGTTCTGCAAATAGTGGAGGCTTTAAAGGGTCTTTTGTGAAGGAAAACTGGCCAGAATATTAGTTCGAATTAGCCCGCGATCTATTTTCCAGATTTTGTGATAGTGTACTGGCCATGGGAAAGCGGGTAGTAATTGTAGGTGGTGGCTTTGCCGGAGTTTCGGTGGCGAAACAGCTTGCCAATCGGAATGAATTTCACGTCACCTTGATCGACCGCCGAAATTATCATCTTTTCCAACCGCTTTTGTATCAGGTGGCCATGGCGGGGCTTAGTCCATCGGATATTTCCATTCCGCTACGAAAGTTGTTTTCACGCGTGGAAAACATAGAAATTTTGATGGCGGAAGTTGATGAAGTTGATCTCGCCGGTCGGCGCATTCACTTTGAAGGTCGATGGATTGCCTACGACTATCTAGTAATTGCCTGTGGCGCAAAACATAACTACTTTGGCAATTC
>CAYZLH010000053.1:0-8619 GCA_964478795.1 uncultured Bdellovibrionales bacterium
CCATGTCCTTAGGCGCAGTGGAAGTGCGGCTCGATGAGTTGAGCAATGCCTATCGCATGCTGGCCAATGGGGGCGAGTGGCGTCCCTTGCGGTTTGGGCCAATGGAATCCAGCGAAGGCACGGGTTCGAATGGGTCGGCCGCTACCACAGATCAAATGGCCGCCAACAATGCGCCCACGCAGCGAATCTTTGCCCCGGAAACGGCCTTTGTGCTCACCTCGATTCTTTCCGATCCCAATGCGCGCAGTATTGGTTTCGGCTGGGATAGTCCTTTAGAAACTCCTTTTTTCACGGCGGTAAAAACCGGCACTAGCAAAGACTATCGCGACAATTGGTGCGTGGGTTTCAGTGGTAGATACACTGTGGGTGTTTGGGCTGGAAATTTCGATGCCACTGCGATGCGAGAAGTGAGTGGAGTTTCCGGAGCGGGCAGTTCCTGGTTTGAAATCATGAATTACCTACATCGCAGCGAAAAGAGCGCGCCACCGACACCGCCCGCCGGAGTGGTAAAGAAACTCATCCGTCACGCCTGGCAGAGCCGCGAAAAAGAAGAATACTTTCTCGCCGGCACCGAGCCCACACAAAGCTTGGTGGAATTGGCGCCGGGCAAACGGGCCGAATTTGTGTTTCCCGCGGAAGCATCCGTATTGGTGGCCGATCCCCACCTCGATCCGAAAAATGTGGCCCTATTCATTCGTTTCAAGGGAGAAATTCCGCCGGGCACACATTTATATTGGGGCAAGAAGGATCTGGGCATGGCGCAAAGTCCCTGGAAAATCACCGAACTTCCCATTGGGAAACAAGAGCTCAGCCTAAAATCCCCCAGTGGCGAAATTTTAGCGCGAGTGCGCTTTGAGATTCGCGGCACAAAAACAAATTGATCCCCCGAATCTCGCCCCGTCCGTGAAAGTCGTGAAGGAAGTGAAAGAATTGAAAGAACTTTTGCCTCCTCCACAAATTCCATTATACTAATAGATTATGTCTAAACCCATCTTCGGCCTCGGCGCCAACGGCAAAAAGAATATTCTCACGGGCTCGGCCCCCAGTGGCAATCTCACCATTGGCAATTATATTGGTGCCGTTCGCAATTGGCTCCTCCACCAGGAGGAATACAATTGCTACTATATGGTAGCCAACCTCCATGGCATCACCACCAAGCAAGATCCAAAGGAGCTCAAAGAGCGCACGTTATCCTTTTACGCGCAGTATTTGGCCTGTGGCTTGGACCCGGAAAAGAACACTGTATTTGTGCAGAGCCAAGTCTCCGAGCATGCGGAACTTGCTTGGGTGTTAAATTGTTTCACTTCCTATGGCGATCTAACGCGGATGACTCAGTTTAAAGACAAGAGCATTAAACATCCTAAGAATATCAATGCTGGTCTATTCAACTATCCGGTATTGATGGCGGCGGATATTTTACTTTACGACGCCCATCTGGTGCCCGTGGGCGAAGATCAAAAACAGCATCTGGAACTCACGCGCGATGTGGCCCTTCGTTTCAATCATGAAATGGGGGAAACCTTTGCCTTTCCGGAGCCCTTTATTCCCAAAGTGGGCGCGCGGGTGATGGCTTTGCAGGACCCTACTCGGAAAATGGACAAATCCGATCCCAATTCCGCGAACACGGTGTACCTCACTGACGACCCCAAAGTGATCGAAAAGAAATTTAAGAGCGCCACCACCGATTCAGGCAGCGAAATTAAGTATGGAGAGGATAAGCCGGGAGTCTCCAATTTGTTAGAAATCTATAGCGCATTTAGTGGCAAGAGCATTTCTGAAGTGGAAGCCCACTTTGCCGGAAAAATGTATGGACATTTAAAAGTGGAATTGGGGCAGCTAGTGGCCGAGAAGCTCAAGCCCATCCAAGATCGTCTCAGTCATTTGCTAAAGGATAAGGGCGAACTAGAATCCATCATGAAGAAAAATGCCGAAAAAGCGCGCGCCCATGCCGGTCGCACCCTAGCCCGCGTCTACGATCGCGTCGGTTTTTTGCGGTAAGTGCGGTTCTATTTTGCGACAACCCCACTTCCCTTTGGCGGACGGCCGAGTTGGGCGTAGACTATTCTTATGCAGTGGAAAGCAGATTTTCAAAACTACCTGCGCTTGGATAAGGGTTTGGCGGAAACAACCATCGAAGCCTACCTGTCTGATTTACAACTAT
Source organism: uncultured Bdellovibrionales bacterium (assembly GCA_964478795.1). Taxonomy (GTDB): domain Bacteria; phylum Bdellovibrionota; class UBA1018; order CAIPTA01; family CAIPTA01; genus JAKFYM01. The sequence continues at coordinate 2,162 of CAYZLH010000053.1, forward strand.
TAGAAAAAGAGAGTGGCGTAGAGCCCCCGTTGTGGCAGGAAGCGCAAATTCAAGCGGCGCTGGAACGGTGGCACAACGCTGGCGTTTCCAATGCATCCATTCGCCGCAAAATTTCCAGCGTGCGGGGTTTCTTTCTTTTCCTGCAACAAAAAAATCCGAAAATTGTGGATCCCACGGCCAAAATCGACTTAGCGAAACGAACTAGATCGCTGCCGAAGACATTAACAAAAAAACAAATCGACGCACTCCTCGCCTCACCTGATGTAAAAACCAAGGCGGGAGTATTTGATCGCACACTGCTCGAAGTATTTTATGCCAGTGGCATGCGGGTTTCGGAATTGGCCACTGCCAAACGCAAAGACCTCAAGTTAGATGAGGGACTGCTGTTGGTGCAAGGTAAGGGATCGAAACAACGGATGGTTCCGCTCGGCCCCCAGGCCTGCGAATGGTTAAAAAAATATTTGGCGGAAATCTACCCTCAGGAAAATCTCGGCTTTGCCTGCGCAGAATTGTTTGTGGTGGGTGGCGAAAACGCCAGGCCGTTAAGCCGACAGGAAATTTGGAAAAAAATTAAATTTCACGCCGCGCGGGCGGGAATTCCAGCAGCATCGCCCCACTCCCTGCGCCACTCGTTTGCTTCCCATTTGCTTTCCGGCGGAATGAATTTGCGCTCCGTGCAAATGCTGCTCGGCCACCAGGATATTTCCACCACGCAAATCTACACTCATGTGGAAGAAAAGCGTTTAGTAGAAGGTCACAAAAAATTTCACCCGCGAAAGTGAGTGGCACTTGACCACGGGCCAGACAAATTGACCGGGAGTTACATAATTTTCCACGGTAACTTTCCCATTCACCCCATCCCCAAATTCAGCTATAACTTTTTGATATGCCTGACATTCAAGAGACTATCCAAAATATTGTCACACTTTTTCCGGCCTTCTTACTTTCACTGGTGGTGCATGAATTTGCCCATGCCTGGACGGCGAAAATGTTTGGCGATACTACTTCCGAGTGGAGTGGGCGCCTCACTTTAAATCCCGTGGTGCACATGGACCTATTCGGCACGGTAGTTTTCCCGTTGATAAGTATCACTTTTGGCGGAATATTTTTTGGCTGGGCCCGACCCGTTCCCATTGATACGAGCCAATTTCGCAACTATCGCTCCGGTTTGTTCTGGGTGGCTTTCGCCGGTCCGCTTTCCAATATCTTCTTGGGATTTTTCTCGGCCTTGATGTTCGTAGCCTTCGTCAAGTATGTGCCCGAGTCGTCATCAGTATTTGCATTTTTTAATGCGTTTTTTAAAAGCCTTATCCTCTGGAATTTTTCGCTCGCCATATTCAACTTGTTGCCGATCCCTCCCTTAGATGGATCCAATATGGTGCTAAGCTTTCTTAACTATAATGCTGCGCGTAAATTCGCTGAAATCGGACAGTTCTCCTTTTTCCTGATCTTGGCTCTGGCGTTTTCCGGCGCATTTCGAATTTTGGCCTACCCCATCCATTTTTTGGGCAACCTATCATTGGCCATTGCGTCGATGTTTTTTGGCTTTGCCTGAGGCCCCGAATCTTTTACAGTCTTTAAATCATGAACACAGAACTCCGTGTAAAACTGGCAAGCTTTGAAGGCCCTTTGGATCTTTTATTATACTTGATCCAAAAGGATGAGATTGACATTCGGAATATCAAAATTGCGGAAATCACGGATCAATACCTGCGTACGATCGATCTCATGCGTGAGCACAATCTCGATATCGCCGGCGATTTTCTCCTCATGGCGAGCACGCTGATTTGGCTAAAGAGCCGCACCATGCTGCCGCAGACCGATGAACAATTGGTGGGTGAGGGTGACGAAATTCTCACGCAAGACGAACTCATGCGTCGCTTGATGGAGCACCAACGCTATCGCGCCATGGCCATGGATTTTAAGCAGATGCCGATGCTCGGCCAAGATTACTTCAAGCGCCCGCCTCCTGATGAAAAAGAGAAACGGGAGCAGTTGTTGAAGGAAATGAATCTCACGGATCTCACCTTAGCGTTTCAACAAGTTTTATTGAGAGCAAGACGCCCCACCGTGCGCGTAAAGACCGATCGTATGTCGATTGCCGATGCCGTGAAAAAAATTGCCAGCCGCTTGGGCGCGCAAGACATCACCGACTTTCACTCGTTGTTCACTGAGGAAGTGGATCGCAATGAAGTGGTGGTGACCTTTCTGGCCATTTTGGAATTGGGGCGCCTACAGAAAATTCGCGTATTGCAACACCAAGTTTACGGCTCCATTTATCTCGTCCTCAGAGAAAAACTAACTTTAGAATCCGTGCAAAAACTTTTTGAAACAGGAGATTCCTATGCTTATCGAAGAGCAGCAGAACCAGCATCAGCCCGAGCTTGATAGCATTGGGGATACCGACACTTCCTCCACTGAATCGACGAGTGCCGCAAACTCAGATTCCACGGATTTCACCGGAGCCGAAGGCGCAGAAAGTGCCGAGAGCACTGATGGTGAAGCACCGTTCGTGGGCTTTGATAACGATCCGGGGATTGAAGATAGATCGGCCGAATCCGGCGAAGCTGGCGAAGAGGGTGCGGAAAATCCGCCGGAACCCATCGTCTATCGCGATTTAAATTCCACGGAATTGCAAGCGGCCGTTGAAGCCACGTTTTTCATGCATCACCGTCCGATCTCCATTGCCCGTCTAAGAGAGTTGATTAATCCGGAGATTTCCGAGGAAGACTATCGCACCGCCGTTTCCAATTTGATGGCAACCTATTTCGACGATTCTCGCGGCGTTGAGCTGGTGGAAGTAGCCAACGGCTTTCAATTCCGCACCAAATCCGAGCACAAAGATATCGTCCGCCGCATGTACCAAATCGCGCCGATGAAACTCACCAATGCCATGCTCGAAGTGTTGGCCATCACTGCCTACAATCAGCCCATTACCCGCGAGGTAGTGGATAAAATTCGTGGCGTAGACTCCAGCCATCTGCTCCGCGTACTTCTCGATAAGAAAATGCTAAGAATCGTGGGAAAAAGCGATGAGATTGGCCGGCCTATGATATACGGCACTACCAAAGAATTTTTGGAGCTATTTGGCTTACGCGATCTAGGCTCCTTACCTTCCCTGCGCGAAATTGAGGATATGTTGCCCAAAAATGAAGTGGGCGCCGAAATTTCCGAAGAAGAGGCTTTGGCCAAAGATATGGAAGGCATCGTAGATGCTTCTAAACCCCTCGAATTTAACGATTTAGAAATGGAAGATTGGGAAGCAAATGAAGGCGAGAAGAGCGAGCAGAACAAAACGCAGCTATCACTCCACACGGACAGCAACGGCAGCTCGGCGAGCAACAACGGCCCCCAAACAGGGCAAGAAAGCGGAGACCTCGATCTCCCGCCAGAAGTTGCTGGACGTCTCCCGCTTGGACCGGAAGGCCACGCTTAGAGCGAAGAAAGCCAAACACCAGGCTTTACCGCGCTTAAGAGAAGAAGAAAAAGCAGAGAAAAAAACACCGAGTGACGGCAAGGAGCGATTGCAAAAAATCATCGCCGCTGCCGGTGTGTGTTCGCGCCGAAAGGCTGAAGAATTAATTCTTATGGGCCAAGTGCAGGTGAACGGCGAAACGGTTAATACACTGGGCGCCAAAGCCGATCCCGTAGATGACGTGATTGCCGTCGAAGGCAAGGTGATCGAACCGGCCGCCACGGAGAAACTATACTATTTATTGAACAAGCCACGCGGCTACATTACGTCCACGGTGGATCCCCAGGGGCGCCCCACCGTAATGGATCTCATGAAGAGTGTGAAAACCCGGATCTATCCCGTTGGCCGATTGGACTATGCTTCAGAAGGGCTATTACTCCTCACCAATGATGGCGAAATGGCCAATTTATTAATGCACCCTTCCTCTCAGGTGCGCAGAATCTACCAAGTGAAGATTAAGGGAACAATTTCTGATGAACAGCTAAAGCAGCTCCGCAAAGGCATTCAGCTCAGCGACGGCTTTGTGAAACCAACCAAGGTTCGTCGCGGCGAACGTCTGGATGCGAAAGAGTGGATCGAAATTGAATTGACCGAAGGAAAGAATTTGGAGATTCGCCGTCTCTTTGCCGTTTTAGACTTAGAAGTAGACCGCCTACGCCGCGTGGCGCTAGGCCCGTTGAGCATCGAAATGGTCGGCGTCGGCAAGTGGGTTCCTCTACAAAAGAAGCAGGTAAAAGCTGTTTTGGAACATGCCGAAGAAAAGAAAAAACTCCTGCGTGAGTCGCGGTAAGGGAAATCCCCGGTAATTGTGCTCTTTTCAAGCGAAACGAAATAGTTTACACCTTTAGGTAGAGGAAAATTAATCATGAAAAATCAACGCAGTAACCAGTTTCTCTTGGCCGCTCTCTGGATTGTTTTGGGCGTGTTCGCCCGCTTCATTCCGCATCCACCCAATGTGAGCCCGATGAACTCCATTTCGATTTTCGGTGGAGCGCAGCTGTCCCGCAAGGCAGCATTTGCCATCACCTTTTTAGCGATGATTTGCTCCGATTTGCTCATCGCCCGCATGCAAGGACATAGCGCTTTCGGCTGGTGGACTTTCTTCACCTACACCGGTTTTGCCGCCATGATCCTGGCTGGTAGTCTCCTCCGGAATCGCTTCACTGCCCCACGGGCACTGGCCTTAATCATCGGTTCGTCCGCCGGCTTTTGGCTATGGACCAACTTTGGTATCTGGGTAACGGGCGATCACCAAATGTATCCGCGCACACTAGAAGGTTTGGCGGCCTGTTATTCCGCAGCACTCCCCTTCTTGGCAAACTCCATGGCGGGGGACTTGGTATGGGGTTCGGCCTTCTTCCTATCCTTTTACGGTTTGAAGAAACTTGCTCCTCGCTTCGGATTGAATGTTCAAGGCGCGTAATTTTCTTCTCTTCGTAGCCATTTGCTGGGGATTTTCGGCCTATGGAAATCCCCTCCTTGAATTAGAAAAATCGACCCTGCAAAAAGAAAAAGCGGTACCCGGAATTAAAGAAAGGGCCACCGCTTTTTTTCATTGGGCCAATCCCAAAAATCCGCAAAAGACGCCTTTTGTATTTGTTTATTTCCATGGCTTTTCGGCCTCACCGAAGGAAAGCTCGCCTCTGGTGGAGCATTTGGCCGAAGCCACGAACGCCAACGCCTTTTTTCCCCGTTGGCGCGGACACGGCATCCAAGGTCGTGAAGGTTTGCGGAATGTTCAGCTAGCGGATTGGCAAACAGAAACAGAGCAATTTTTGCAAATCGCGAAACAAATGGGCGATCAAGTAATTCCTGTGGCGATGTCGATGGGCGCTGGCGTGCTGATGCCCAGGATTCCCCAGGAAAAATTTCCGGCAGTTATTTTGCTCTCGCCAAATTTTAAGGTGTACCGCTGGGATTCCGAACTTTTAAGAATACCGTACTTAGGAATCTGGCTCGGCAAGATCCTCGTCGGCGATTATCGCGAGTGGAAGGGCAGAAATCCGGAACACGACTATCACTGGACAACTGCTTACCCCATTGAAATTCTGAGTGAGGTAGTGGCCAGCGCCGTAGCCGCCCGTAACGTACCATTGGAGACGATTCAAACGCCCCTCTTCCTCGCCTATTCCGAACTGGATACCGTAAGCAACCATCAATATATGCTGAGCGCCTTTCAGCGCTGGGATAGCCCAAAGAAAGTCCTTTTCCATGCCAATGGAAATAACGATTCCCACAATCTCGCCGGGGATATTTTGTCGAAAGACTATACCGAGACCCTAAAACTGCAGATCCTTCAGTTTTTGAACAAAGAAGTTGGAATCAAATAGAGAGCTGAAGGTTCATTTTTTTCCGTGGCCAGACCAGTATCCTCGATAGTACCGGCCAATTGGAAATCATTGTCGGTCAAAATCGCCAGCCAGTCTTTTCCCACCAGTTCGATGCCTTCAACTTTTTCTTCGGTCACACCCCAATCATCCAAATTGAGTACTTCCGTTTTGGCCGCCACTTGTATGCCCGCGCCCACCATCTTTTCGGCATCAAAACTTTCGAGCGTGCCACCGGGGCCAGCGATGCGATCGGAAACCAACTGGAGATTTGTGGCCGCAGCCAAATCCACGCGATACACCCGCTTGTAGGACTTACTGCCCGATTTTCCATTGTGTTCCAACACCAACAGCGTACGTATACCATCCAAAGCAATATCACCCACACGATCCGCTTTGCCAAAATCGAGCAGGTAAGCGAATTGCCCGAGGGTCCGTTTTTTGACTAAATCCACTTCTAGAATTCGCACCACCGCAGACTTTTTGGAATTTTCCGCTCCTTTACTCACGGGGTTGTCTAAGGGACTCTGCAAGATGGCATAGAAACGATTGCCATAGAGGGCTGCTCCCTCGAATCCGCGATTCAAACGTCGTTGTTCTAAAACTTTAGGTAAACCCAAGCCGGGCTTCATGGTCTCGATCATTTTGCCGTCGGA
>CAYZLH010000053.1:8629-10118 GCA_964478795.1 uncultured Bdellovibrionales bacterium
TCCATACTCGTCGACCAACCAATAACTACCATCAGCAGCCAACGCTATTCCTTCGAGATCCAATCCATAAGGGTCAAACGGCAAAATTCTACCACCCATTGTGGTCGGCACTTCGTTTCCTTCGCGCTGGGGAAGACCGGAAAGTTGTTTGCGGTCGGGACGTTTCAGTGGAATTTGTTTTTCTACTTCCCACTCCCCATTCCTTAGGTCGATCGTAAAATAAATAATTCGGGGTTGATACTCAGGCAGCGCAAATGGGCGTTTAATTGTTTTCCCGTCTTCCACTTCACTGGCGTTAGGTCCACGATCCGTATGCGTCAGAAAGCGGTGCTTTCCATCGGGCGTTGTGCCTAAATAACGAAGTCCCGAAAGGCCGCCCAAGAAAAACTCTTGGCCATTGGAATTCTGGCCAATGCTCGGCGGATTTTTCAGCAGAATTTTTTTTACGCCGGATTCTTGTCGAGTCACTGCTTTTTCCATTTCCACTGTAGCTCCGCTACACGAGGCTAAGACCAAAAATAACCAAAACCAATTTTTCATACGATCCTATTTCGAATCAAATCTTGCACGACCGAGGGATCAGCAAGAGTAGATGTATCTCCTAAATTTTCAAATTGGTTTTCCGCAATTTTTCGTAAAATTCGGCGCATAATTTTGCCGGAGCGAGTCTTGGGTAAACCGGGCGCCCATTGGATTCTATCCGGTTGCGCAATGGGGCCAATTTCTTTCCGCACCCACTGGGCGAGTTCCTTGCGCAGATCCTCCGTAGGCTCGGCCTCCGCCACCAAGGTAACGTACGCATAGACTCCCTGCCCCTTAATGTCGTGGGGAAACCCTACTACCGCAGCTTCAGCCACCTTCGCGTGAGCCACTAAGGCGCTTTCAATTTCCGCCGTGCCTAAACGATGGCCAGAAACGTTGAGCACATCGTCCACGCGGCCGGTGATCCAGTAATAGCCATCGGCATCGCGCTTACAGCCATCGCCAGTAAAATATTTGCCCGGATAGGTGGAAAAATAGGTTTGCACGAAGCGCTCATGTTCGCGATACACCGTACGCATTTGCCCAGGCCAGGAATCAATCAAACACAAATTCCCCTCACAAGCACCTTCCAGCACTTTGCCTTTTTCGTCCACAATCTGCGGCTGCACGCCGAATAAAGGCTTGGTGGCCGATCCCGGCTTGAGTTTAGTTGCGCCAGGCAGAGGCGAAATTAAAATTCCGCCAGTTTCCGTTTGCCACCACGTATCCACGATGGGGCAACGGTTTTCGCCCACCACCCGGTGATACCAAAGCCACGCCTCGGGATTGATGGGCTCTCCCACCGATCCCAACAAACGTAAGCTCTTGCGGGAGGTTTTTTTCACTGGCCCATCTCCTTCCCGCATCAACGCCCGAATCGCTGTGGGAGCTGTGTAGAAGATATTTACTTGGTGTTTGTCGATCACTTCCCAGAAACGAGAGGGCGATGGAAAATTGGGTACACCTT
>CAYZLH010000054.1:0-10023 GCA_964478795.1 uncultured Bdellovibrionales bacterium
CCGTTTCGTTAGTTGAAGTTTTTCTTAGGGAAAGTAGTGAACAGAGATTTTTTGTGAAAGGAAAGATATGAAATTAGGTTTGTCATTATTGCTACTTTGGAGTTCTTTAGCACTGGCGGAGTCGAAGAATCCGGCCTTACTCGAAATGGAAGATGGCGTAGATCCATTACCCGCAGTGCTGGATGTGCAATCCTATTCAGACTGGGTTACGCCTCTGTTGGAAAATCATAACTCCTATAGCGCCTTCACAGAAAAAGTTTTTGCCTGGTACGAGGAGCAAAAACGACTACCACTCCCACGTGAGGTTGCCGAAGATCCGGGGAAAATTTATGTTAACGTTGAGCGCCCCTTAGCCCAAACCATTGAGATGGAATCTGCCGGCGAAATTGAAGAGGGAAATACAGTGGGAGCCGAAGTTTACGCTGAATTGGATGGCACCGTTGAGCAGGCCCTAGAGGCGATGATGCACAATTGGGGTAAACCAGTTGGCGCCGCGGAAGGAAAGTCATACCCCGAGCCGAGCCCGTTCTCACGCCGGGTGGAATATTTGGCGCCGCTTCCTAGTTTGGGCGAAGGTGTGTTTGCTAACCTCACCTTGCGTCGAGACGGGGGCATCGTGAAGGATCTATCCGATCGCTATTATTTTATCGTGCGAGGTAATAAGGACGATGGTTTTATGGTGATCATGCAGTATCGAAAGCCAGCCTTAAAGACGTTTTCGAAACAGTGCATTGCTATTGCCATGATGCAGCCGTTACCCAACGGTAAGACCGCCTACCGAATTAGCACCCGATATCAGGGACAAAGTTATAAGATTTTAGGAAATATTAGCATCGGACGGAAGCAAATCGGTTTTAATCGAGAGAAGGTGCGAGCTATTGCTGAGGATTATAACCAGCGAGTAATCGAACTTAGAACCACGGGAAAAATTCAAGATCGTAAGTCTGATCTGGAATGGGGCTCGAATTAGGAGTTAAGCATGCAGTTGTTCTTAATGTTGATGATGTTCGTAGGAGTCTCTTCGGCAGGGGACGCTCCCGAAATTTTAGAACGAGAGGCCTATCGAGCTTGGCTGCAAGACATTGGATCCGTGGAGAGTGTTTATCTGGATTCGATCTTCGATTGGTATGAAGAGCAGAAAAATTCTTCGCTTCCGCCCTCAGTGGAACAGGATCCCGATCAATTAGTGGTTTCCATCGACAAGCCCTTACAAGACGCTATCGAGGCCGAAACAAATGGCGACATCGAAAAGGGTGTAACGTATGGCTTGGAAACTTACGGAAAATTGGATGCTCCTTTGGCCGTGGTTTTGGAAACGATTCTTTTTCGTTGGGGTAAGCCGGTAGGTGCTGCCTCGGGAGTTACTTATCCCTTTGATATCGTTTTTGGATTTCGCCAAGAGACTTTAGTTCCTTTCTGGGGGCCAACCGCTTTTCGCACGGAAACATTATTAAAAAGTGGAGGGGTGGCGAAAGATCAAAATGATGTGAACTCCCTGGTGATGCGCGGAAATCCGAGTACGGGTTACGACATTGTGGGTTCTATTTTTGGTCCTAATGGAAAAACGGCCACTACCTCTTCGATCAGCATGATTTGGATTCGGCCCACGGAAGAGGGAAAAACCGAATACCGGGTATCGGGTAGGTATACGGGCCAAAGCTACGCTATCTTCGGAATTGATTTCGGACGAAGAAACTATGGTTTTAATGTAGCGAAAATACGTCAGGGTCAAAAAGATTTTTACGCAATGGTCGAAGAGCTGAAAACCACAGGAAAAATTCGGGAAAGACGACCTAAATCCGAAGGCCATGAGCTGACCACGTTTTTCCCGTAGGATTTGGCGCGAGTTTGCCCAGATCCTCTTCGGCTGCGTTTTCCAACTTCTTTAGGAAAAACTTACAGCCCATTTTCATAAACAGTTCAAGAACATAGCCCATTCTACCGATGGTTTTACTGAAGGAGAAAGGGCATGGCGTTTCGCCCCCATAAATTCGGACGATACATTATCGTTGATCCAATCGCCGTAGGCGGTATGGCCGAAATTTATCGTGCACGATTCGCTGCAGCCAAAGAGGGGCCGGATCGTGTGATTGTGATCAAAAAAGTGATCGCAAACCTTTCGCAGAATTCCGAATTTTTACAAATGTTCGAGGAGGAAATTAAGATCACTGTAGGTCTTACTCATCCCAACATTATTCAGATCTACGATTACGGAAAAGTTGATGATCAATACTTCATGGCCATGGAGTATGTGGAAGGGAAAAACCTTCGTCAGTTTGTGAAGCGATTGGCAGACATGAAGAGCATGTTCTCCATCGACATGAGCTGTCACATCATCAGCCAAGTTTGTCACGCGCTGTCTCATGCGCACTCTTATAAAGATCGCATGACCGGAAAACCGTTGGGAATCGTGCATCGAGATATTTCTCCCCAAAATATTATGATCTCCTATGATGGTGCGGTAAAACTCTTCGATTTCGGAATTGCCAAGGCAAAAAGTGCGTCTGAAGCTACTCGCGCCGGAGTGATCAAAGGAAAACCTTCGTACCTTTCTCCCGAGCAAATTAACGGAGAAGAGCTTGATGGCCGTTGTGATATTTTTGCACTAGGAATAGTGCTGTGGGAACTTCTAACCGCCAAACGACTCTTCGTCGCCGAAACTGATATGGGCGTTTTGCGCCTGATTCAAAGCGCGAAAATCGAGCCACCTTCGACTTTCAATCCTGCTGTACCGCAGGCCCTAGATGCGATTGTTTTAAAGTCGCTTACTCGTGACAAACACAAACGCTACCAGGGTGCCGAGGAGTTTCAGCGCGATCTTCATAAATTCCTATATTCTTTCAATCCAAGTTTTAACCCCGCGGATCTTTCGTATTACGCGCAAGAATTGTTTAAGCAAGAAATCCGCGACGATCGGGATCGCTTGGCTAAATACTTGGCAATTCCTCCTATAGACGAAGGAAATTCCAGCACGGAAGGTGCTACTCATAGCACGAAAAAGTCTTTGTCCACAAAGTTGGCTGATGGACTTATCTCGACCACAGATTTCAATCGCGAGATGATGGATATGGCTGCCCAAAAGGAGAAAACGGGCAAGGTCGATAAATCATCGGATCTGCAGTTGATGTCGTCAACGGCGATGCCTCAACCAAAGGTAGCCAAAGTTGGAAGTACTGGTCCTGGCAGCGGCGCTCCACCTTTACCTACGACGAAGATTACACCGCCTCCGCTGAAAACCGGAGTGATAAATGCTGGAGCTGTACCCAAGCGACCGGCAACAGATAATATGGTAATTCCACCTTGGACCAAACAGGGGGTGGGATCCAATGGCATGCCGAGATCCGGAACAAAGACTTCCAGTATGCTACGGAGAGAATTGGATCAGCAGGTGAGTGGTTCGGGAAGTAAAAATGTCGCGGTATTGATGGCTGTACTAATCATCGGTGGAATCTTTGCGGCTCGCCAGTATGGACTACTAGCAGGTACTCCACTAGAGTTTTTACATCCTGGAGGAGGCGATGAACTGTCGGCGCCTGTGGCGCAAAAGCCAGCGATGGATCCCAATAGAATACCTTCGAGTCAAACCGGAGGAACGCCTGTAGCGAAATCCCCTGAAGGCACAGTTATTCTCCAGACTGCAATTTCGGATTTCCGAGTTTTGGTTAATGGTCAGGCGGTGCAGGTTCGTAATAATCAGTTCAGTGCGCCACTCAATCAAAATTTAAATATCGACGTAATCAAGCTTGGTTTTCAAACGGCACGATTTCAAACGAAGTTAACTTCCGCTGCTCCTGCGGCCTTTCGAGTGGATCTGGTGCCTTTGCCATCTGGTTCGCTTTACCTAACTACGACTCCTGAAGCAAATGTGGAGCTCTTTTTAGACGGGGTAAAAGTTTTAGAGGGCCGTACGCCATTAAAACGCGAACAAGTTACGATGGGTAAGTATCGCGCTAGAATTGAAAACTCTCTTTTGAATGTAAAATACGAATTCGAATTCGTAATTGAAGAGGGAAAACTCACACGAATCGAGAAAAATCTCGGTAATCGTTAACTACTTCTCGTAGCGATATCCCACGCCATAAACAGAAATTAAAAACCGTTGCATGTCGGGCATCTTTTTCCGAATAGCTCGGATGTGCACGTCGATGGTACGGTCATTAATTGTCTTTTTCGAGTTCTGCCGAACGGTATCGATGATCTGTTTGCGGGAAATTGTTTCTCCAGGAGAGGCCGCCAAAAGACGAAGGATGTCAAATTCGGTAAGTGTGAGTTCAACTTCCTTGTTTTTATATTTTACTAGTCGCTCAGTGGGATCAATATGCAGGTCGCCAACGATGATGGCTTCTCCAGCCAAGTTTCGTGCTGCCTCGATGGCTCGAATTCGCGCTTGAACTCGCGCCAATAGCTCCTTGTAGTCAAAGGGCTTGGCGATGTAATCATCAGCACCAATAGTTAATCCATTGGTGATATCGCTGATCTTCGATTTAGCAGATAGAAAAATAATTGGAATGCGAGCCGTCATTTCTTCCTTCTTGAGAATCTGGCAGGCATCGGTTCCAGATAAATGCGGTAGCATGATATCCAGTAGAATTAGATCGGGTTGCTGGTTTCGAGCATAGTCAATTCCCAAAACTGCATTGTCGGCTAAAATGACTTCATATTCCTTGGCGAGAATTTGCGACAGGAACTTACGAGTGTCCTCGTTGTCTTCGATCACTAGAATTTTATATTTCGCGCCCATTGTAAGATGTTTTTAGTATAGGAGCGATCGTGTATTTCAAGCAAGGTGGTTTTCTATCCGCCAACAGTTAAGCGGCGAGATCGATTTCTTCTTCGTTTGTTTCGGCGGTCAGTTGTCGCCGGGAAATTGCTAGAATAAAGGTTTCTACAAGTTGGGGATCGAACTGCGTGCCAGCGAATTTTCGTAGTTCGCGAAAGGCCGCTTCTCTCTCCAGCGCTAATCGATAAGGCCGAGTGGATGTCATGGCATCATAGGTGTCGGCGATAAAAATGATACGGGCAAACAGTGGAATCCCGACGCCACTAAGGCCGTCGGGATAGCCTTGACCATCAAACCGCTCGTGGTGATTCCGAATGGCCGGCACAATTGCGTCAAGCGGTCCAATCGCGGCCAAAATTTTACCGCTTCGAGCGGGGTGGCTTTTCATGATTTCAAATTCAGCCCGATTGAGGCGGGAGGATTTGAGTAGTACGGAATCGGGGATCCCAATTTTACCGATATCGTGCAATAGGCCCGCTAATTCAATTTCTTGGATTTCCCGCGAGGAAAGTTGAAGTTCTTTGGCCAGCATTACGCTGTATTCCGCCACCCGAACCGAGTGACCGTGAGTGTAGGTGTCTTTTTCTTCCAGGGAGGCGACAACGGCCTTTAAGCATTCCATGAGTAGCTCTGGAAAAGCCTCTAGTCGAGGCTGCTCTGCCGATGATTCCGCGACGAGCACCAAATGGCCCTTCGACTTCTTCATATGTCCCCCGTTTCCCCTACCTATTTAATCGGCTAAATTTCGCTATTTCTGCAAACAGGGTCGGCTCCATGTTTCGTTATAACTAATTGATTTTATTTAACAAAATATGTGTAAAAAAAAATAAATATGGGGTCGTTTTTCCTTCCGAAATACCATCGGATCAAGCGACAATAGTATCTTCAGGAGGAACGACTCCATGGATGGCAGTCTGGTTCTGATTTTCGCCCTATTTTTGCCTGTCCTAGCCCAGGCCGATTCTGTGAATTCGGAATGGGTTTCTACGACCAGATCTTTGACGATGGGCAATGTGGGTGTTGCGAGCGCCGGAGATCCCACCACGGCGATGTTTTATAATCCAGCGGCTTTGGCTAGGCAGAAGAAGACCACGGCCGAACTCTTTAATCCGCAGTTTGATATCGGCACTGGGGTGTTCGCCATGGGTGGATCGAGCAATATCAGCAAACACTCCACCTTGACCAAAGTGCGACCACTGCTTTCACAAAATAAAGGAACGACCTCGTCTTTAGGGGTTTCGCTCTATCCAAATATCAGTGCCCAAAACTTTAACTTTGGAATCTTAATGAAGGCCGAAGGTGCAGCCGTCGACGATGGCACGAACCTAACCTATAAATCGCGCAATTTATTGATTCCCACCTTGGGAATTTCCATGGGGCTCTTCAGCGGACGCATTCGTTGGGGTTTGGCGGTTCGGGCAGTTCAGATATCAGAAAACGACAAAGTTATCGATACGAATACGACGGCGGCCGCCGGCTACACGATGGACATGGCCGAAGGGTTCGGCGTTGGTCTCGACAGTGGCTTACTGCTCACTATGCCCTGGGCCTCTTTGCCGACGCTTGGTTTTGTGGCTAGGAACGTAGGCGACACAAGCTTTCCCAGTGAGGCCAATTTTTCCATCGCTAGTGGTACATCCACTCGGAAAGATAAAATCAAGATGACCTATGATGGTGGTTTTTCGATCGCGCCCAAAATTGGTCAACGATCAACAGTGACTTTCGCCGCTGACTATCGTGATATTATGAACGTCTATGGTGTGAATGATAAGCGCCGGCTGAATTTGGGCATTGAGTTTGATTTTGGCAAAACGCTCTTCATGCGTTTCGGTTATGGAAGAGGGTATTGGACGGCGGGAATTGGTCTGGGTTCGCGGTATGGTAGCTTAGATTTAGGCACCTATTCTGAAGAGCTTGATCGCACCAGCTTTAATGGCATTGAAGACCGTAGAATTAGCTTGAGATATGGGAGTAAGTTCTAAATGAAAGTGGCCTCGACAAATAAAGAATTATTAAAACTTGTGAAGGGGAAAACGACCTTTCTTTCCGGAGATGGCTGGCAGTCTCGCCTTGATCAAGCGGATATCTATCTGCTCAGTGACGAGGAAGTATTTTCGGTATTCGAGCAAGTGGGGGAGAATCGACCGACGATCGTGGTTTATACCGATGAAGCGAACGAAACTCCCGCTTCCTTTGTGAATGGATTGGCGGATGATTTGGTAACACTGCCTGTTCGAGCGCTGGACATCGAACGACTTTTTCGCCGACATACGGAACTCTTCGCCTTGCGCGAACTAGAAAAAAACACCAAAGGAATTTCCGACTTGGTTCACCGATTACAAGAAGACATTCATTTGGCGGAAAAAATTCAGCGCCGCTTGATCAAAGAGAAATTTCCGCCCATGAGCGGATTGTCGATCAAGAGTAAATATTGGTGCGGACTCAAAGCCGGTGGTGACTATTTTGATGTATTTGAATTTCCCGATGGCAATCACGTGGGCATGGTTATCGCCGATAGTTCCACTTATGCTCTATCGACGGCATTTATCGGGTCGCTGATGCAATTCTCCATTCATGTTGGACAAGAGGAACTTGGCGATCCCGCCAAGATCGTTTCCTCGCTCTACGGAAAAATTCGCGAAAACATGAAGGAGAAGGATAAATTTTCCATCTTTTACGGAATTCTCAATCGCAAGACGTTTCAATTTCGCTATGTGAATCAGGGGCCGATCTTTTCGGCCTTGCGATCCAAATCGGGTGCCGTGCAATGGCTGGCCAAGGGCGAAAATACGCCCCTAAGTATTACGCAAAAAGTTGTGGCGCCAACCCAAGAAGTGGCCATGGAGCCGGAAGATCGATTGATGATTATTTCCGACGGATGGGGCGAGGCCTTAGGCTTGAGCGGGATTGAAGTGGTGGAAAAATTCCTCCCGAAAAATTCCGAACCGCAAGAGCTCTTAAACTCGATGGCCTTCGATTTAAAGAAGGGCGTAGAGAAGCTCTATGAGCTAGAGGAAGAGGAAGACGAATTCCCCATGCCTCCGCAAGACTGCTCTATTTTATTGTTTGAGTTTGCGCGAAACTTGCTGCGTTTAGCTCGATAGAACTGGAAAATCGCCGTAGTGCAATTGCCGGGCATTCTGGTGTCGAAAACCGTTCACCGGAAATAAGAATTCCAGAAGTTCTCTGGAAAAATAAAAATAAAGTAGGTTTAGCAAATGCAATAGCGCGCGGCCTATGGGCCAAGTTGCGCTGAATAGCGCTCCCACAGAATATAGACCACGCTCACCTGAACAATCAGTGCTCTACAAGGCAGTGGCAGGCCATATCGAATCTTTCTTCGCCATGGTGGATAATGACGGCAAACATTTGCCCAGATTCGTACGCGATGAGTTCGATGCGTTTCTTCGTTGCGGAATTCATGCGTATGGATTTTTGCGACTAAAGTGCTCGGGGTGCAATAGCGAAAGATTCGTAGCATTTTCGTGCAAGAAGAGAGGATTTTGCACAAGTTGTGGTGGCCGGAGAATGAGTGAATCCGCGGCTCATTTGATCGATGAAGTGTTTCCAACAGTGGGCATTCGGCAATGGGTGGTGAGCTTTCCGTTTCCGATCAGATTCTTGCTGCTAAGGAGCCCGGCGCTACAATCGAAGATTTTAGCCATTTGCCTTCGGGCGATAAATTCCCTGATCATAAAGAAGACGAAGCAAAAGGTGAAGTGTGGCTCGGTGACTCTCTTGCAGAGATTTGGTGGATCGTTAAACGCGAATTTGCACTTTCATATTCTGGTGCTGGAGGGCGGGTATGTAGATTCCGAATTCGTATATATGCCACCACCTAAAGACGAAGAAATCAAAGCCCTTGTGCAAACGATTGCCTAGCGAGTGGTGAGAGTGCTGAAGAAGCTAGGGCATTTTGCGGACGAAAACGAATCCATAGCAGAGGATGCGGAAGATTCACTGGCCGAGATACAGGCGGCGAGCGTAAGAAATCGCATAGCGCTGGGAAAGCGGCGCGGGGAGTGGATTCGAAGAATAGGATCGCTTGGTGTAAGTGATCCTCCTGAACTTTCGGGGCCACTTTGCGCAAATGTGGCCGGGTTTTCCCTGCATGCTGATACATACTGCGCTCCCAACCAGCGAGAGAAGCTGGAAAAACTCTGCCGTTATGTAGCCCGGCCAGCCGTGGCGGAATCCAGGCTTAAGCTGAAGAGCAATG
Source organism: uncultured Bdellovibrionales bacterium (assembly GCA_964478795.1). Classification (GTDB taxonomy): domain Bacteria; phylum Bdellovibrionota; class UBA1018; order CAIPTA01; family CAIPTA01; genus JAKFYM01. Next base: position 9,000 of record CAYZLH010000054.1, read on the forward strand.
GCGATGTATTACTTAAGCTCAAGAAGTCCTATAGCGATGGCACCTCTCATCTCGTATTCTCGCCGCTCGAGTTTATGGAAAAGTTAGCAGCTCTCGTGCCGCCACCAAGAGCACATTTGACGAGATATCATGGGGTGTTAGCTCCGAACGCGAAGATCCGGAGTAGAGTAGTTCCCAAGAAAAAGGAAGAAGCGAAAGCCGAGGCCCCGAAATCGAAGAGAATTTCTTGGGCAAAGTTACTGAAGAGAGTTTTTTCGATCGATCTGGAAAATTGCACCCAGTGCGGCGGCAAACTGGAATTGGTGGCGGCGATCATGGAAGAAGGGGCGGTGGAGAAGATTCTCAAACATGTGGGGCGGCCTTACCAGCCACCGGAAATAGCCCCGGCCGAATACCCTGAGCAGCGTGCACTTTTCTAAGATCTAGAGATTCAAGGCAAAGCCTTGTGCAGAATTCCCCAAAAACAGCCAAATCCCAATGCCATTCAGGCTAATGGAGCAAAAACAGGTTCAGTTAGCCCGCAGAGATCAATTCAAAGGCGCTGCTGGAGCCCTAAGCCGCCCAAATTCAGGCGCTCTTAGCTTCTGAAGGCCATTTATTTTTCCTATCCGTCACGTTGACATGGCCCACCCGGTCAGTGGTTTTTGGTAAATAGCGTTAGTTTTCTAGTTGAGCAAGGGCTTTTTCTCGTAAGGCAAATATTTTGCGCAGAGCTCTAGCCCTTGAGCAAAAGTTTCCGCCGGAGTTTTTCCCTTACAGTTCTTTCCCTGGTTCGTGCGGTCATAGTTATAAACCCGCATGTATTCATCAAGATCGGCCTGCATCTCGTCGAGCGACGTGAAGACTTTCTTCCTGAAGGCCGTCTGGTAAAATTCCTCCTGGATAATCTGGTTTAACCGCTCGGTGCAGCCGTTCGTTTGCGGGTGCCGGGTTTTCGTTCGCGTGTGCTCGATCGAGTTTAGGTGCAGGAAGAGCTGGTAGGGATGCTCCAAGTTCCTATAGCCGTACTCCGTGCCGCGATCCG
>CAYZLH010000055.1:0-10014 GCA_964478795.1 uncultured Bdellovibrionales bacterium
ATTTGCGGCGAAAATTTCCCTGCTCGTCCGCCAGAGCCGGGCTCTTCGTATAGGATGGGCCTTCAATGATATTAAAGTGCAGGCCGTTGTGAAACGGGCTTTGCTGAATCGCCGCGGAAGGTGGGCAGTAGTTTGTTACCCAGGAGCAATGGAGCGGCACTTGAAAATCTTTGAGACTGAGGATTCCGGCTTCAACTTCGGGGAACATTCCCAAATCGTCGATGGTGATGCGAAAGGGCTTCGTATTCATTTAAAGAGCCTCATAATCACCAAAGGAAAACTCAAATTGCGTGGAAGTTAGATCCATCTTTTGTAAGGGATATACGGCGAGCGGAAATCGCCTTGGACTGGCCTTTATGGGTAGACGGATTCGCCCGCGCAGGAGGTCCAGTGGACTCCAGGATCGGGTACCTAAGCTCATAAAAATCGAACAAGTGTTCTTTAGATTGGGTTTTAAATCTTTCAATACCTTGGCGTAGGTTTGTGAGTCCATCGGAGATGTCTTCATCACTCCAGCCGTCTTTACGCCAAAGAGGGAAAACAAGCGGAGAACCACTATCGCATTGGTCTCGCCATGCTGAAGCACATAGTACTTGCGGGTGGGATGATTCAAATAGCGCCATTGAATCTGCAGCTCCGTTAGCGGAATTTGCCAAACAGCCGTGGACACTGCCCTGGACGGAGATTCGTCTTTTGTCTTCTCAATTTCGCGAAAACCTTTGAGCTGCGCAGTGTTCCAGGGGAGGTCCACCGTTTCGCCCAAGACATCCGTCTTTTTCTGCAGAAAATCTTTCGCTGCCGAAACTAACGACACTGGGGTGATTTCCAAATTTACGTCTTTTACCACTTGAAAGCCGGTCTTTTGAAACCCACGCAAACTCGATGGATTGGGATAGGCCCAAACGAAAGGGATATGCATCTTTTTGCAGTCTTCCATTAGCAGAGTGAATATTTTGTGGAAAAGCCCCAACTTCCGGTGTGTGGATTCCGTGCAGGCATTGGAGGCAATGCCAATAATCTGATTACTGCCTTGGAAGCTGCCCATTTGGAAGGTAACGAACAGCTGCGATACAGGGCGATTGTCATCATAACAAATATAGCCGATGGCTTTTTTATAGGGGTTTTGTAGATAGAGCCAATCGAGAAATTCGGCGCTGGTGGCGCTACGATCAGGAAAATTCGATTGCATGAGCTTTACGCTATCGGCGAAGGTCGGGTGATTTCGATCGGCCACAAAGGGGCGAAATTCAAGTGCCATCGCGAATCACGTAGATTTCTTTCTCAACCTTAGCTTCTAGCTGTGGCGAGCGATATACGTTCCTTCTCCAGTTTAAGTTGATTTTTAGCAACTCGAGCACCATCAAAAACGAATGACGAATCAGCTTCACCGACGATTCAGGAATTTCTTCTCTTGGCTGAGGAAAGGAAACTGGCACTTGCTTGATCCGAAAGCGAAAAAATAGCGCCATACTTAAAATTTCCACATCAAAGGCGAATCCCGTGATTTTTGCTAATTCAAACATGGGCAAACATTCTTTGGCGCGAAATCCCTTTAGGCCAGCTTGACTGTCGCGGAAAATTACTCCCGTAAACAAACCGGTGAGTCGATTAAAAATATACGAACTAGCCTGTCGGGAGATGGCTTGGTGATCCGAGGAGGCTGACCAGGATCGATCGGCAATCACCACGTCAACGGCATCCAATTCCGTGATGAGGCGATCTAAGATTTCAATGCCGTAGTGGAGATCGCAATCCGTAAAAAGGATTTTATCGACTCCGTGATTGGCGAGAAAAAGATACCCTTTCTTTACAGCGGCGCCTTTTCCCTGATTGCGGGGAAGTTTTAAAAAGTTCAACCACTGTGAGTGCTCACGCTGATACTCTTCCACAACCGCGGCGGTGCCATCGGTAGATCCATCGTCCACTACACACACCAAGAGTGAAATTTTGCGGTCCGTCTGCCAGCGGTGAATTCGCGTCAGCGTATCGAGGATTTTGTGCTCGAAATTAAAGCATGGAATAATTAAACCAATCTTCATTCGCTAACCTCCGCAAATGCAGTCGTATGGGTAAAGATACGTTTCCAGTCACGCAACAGACCCCAGCTCTGCGGGGATTCGGGCAGGGTTGGGAGCGCAATATTTTTTTCTTTCATACGGCGGATGTTGCTGCGGAGGGCATCCACATAGCTGTTATATAGCGGAAGCGCTTTGCGAATCTGATACCCCAAGAACAAACGAATTTTGTTCGTTTCTACTATTCTCAGGCCATGGAAGTGAAAAAATACCGGCGCGTGATCGGAATAGAATTCCGCATTCCAGGGAGCCTGGGTTTTTTCTTTTTGCTGCAGAATGTGCACGACTTCTCCAAAGAGAGTGGGCCATTGATCCAGATATTTTTGGTCACCAAACTTACCATTTTCGTGGCGAGCGAAACACCATTCAATGCATCTGGTTTGCCACCACTGCAGCACGGCCTGCGCCGCCGGATTCCTAAGGAAAGTCACAAACTGCACACAGAACCTACCGCTAGTAGCCGATTGCTCATACCGCGGATCGTAGGCGTGTTCCGTAATGAGAACGGATTTTTTTGTTTTTTCTAATTCGGCAAAAAAACTATCCGGCGTAGAAAAGAAAAACAGATCCGCATCCACATAGGTAACTCGCGTAACCTCGGGATCTTGCGCGAAAACAAAAGAAGGCAAAAAGGGTGTGAGCGTCCAACAATATTCGCCGCGGGAACGTCCGGATTTTACCCGCAAAAGATCGGCGTTTTCCACCTTCTTTAAACTTAGGAGCCGTACATTGGGGAGCGCTAGTGCCTGTAACTGCTGTTCTACCGCTTCGTCCATACACAATATCCACAGGATAGATTGTGGACAATGACGCTGGAGGGACTGCTGCAACGCCAGCCCTTGGGGGAGAAAATTGGAATCAAATAGTGTGCAAAAATGCTCAAAACTCATTGATCGAATTCACTACAGTGGAAATTTCTGCATTGGTTAGGTGCGGATGACAGGGAATGGAGAGGCATTCCTTGGCGAACGTTTCGGCAACGAAAAGTCCCTTTGGATCTTTTGTTATGTGCGTAAAGATCGGCTGCTGGTGGGCATTGATCGGATAGTGAACCAAACTCTCCACGCCTTTTGCCTGCAGATGTTTCATCAACTCTTCGCGCTTCGCTGTCCGTAACACAAAGAGATGGTAGACGTGATTTTCTCGTTGCTTAGGTTTGGCGAGCAAAGTCACCTTGCTGTTTTTGATAGCCGCAAAATACTGATCCGCCACCACGCGGCGTTTTTCGGTGAACTCGGCCAAATAGGTGAGGCGTTCACTTAAAATCGCGGCCTGCAGCTCATCCAGCCGACTGTTCATTCCCAGGGCGATATGCTCATAGCGATTTTTTTGGCCGTAGTTGCGAATCACTTGGCTTGCTTGCGCCAAGGTTTCGTCTTGCGTAATCAAGCAGCCGCCATCACCAATGGCGCCCAAGTTTTTTGTGGGATAAAAGCTAAACGCACCATAAGAGCCAAAAGTACCGGCGAATTTTCCCGAATCCTGGGCTAAGTGGGATTGGGCACAATCTTCCAATAGATGAATCTGATTGGCCTCGCAATATGTTTTCCACGCTTGAATATTTCTTAGCTGGCCATAGAGGTGCACAAGCAAAACAGCCTTTGTTTTTTTCGATAAGCAGCGCTGCGTGCTTTCCAGGCTGAGGCAGCCGCTATCCCCATCGATATCCGCTAATACGGGTGTAGCCCCGGCGCGGTGGATGGCCAGCACCGTGGCCAGCGCCGTCATTGGCGTGGTGATCACTTCGTCACCAGGGCCAATGCCCAAAGCGCGCAGGCCAATTTCGATGGCATCCATTCCATTCGCCACGCCTACCGCAAATTTTGCTCCAAGTGCTTTGGCGAAATTGGCTTCAAATTTTTTTACTTCCGGTCCCAAGATATAATAGCCCGAGCGAAACACGCGCTCCGTGGCCCGCAGTTGACCCTGCAGTAGGGTTTCGGGATCTTTTTGAAAATCGTTCATGCGAATCATCGGGTTCACCAATAGTGGGCGCGGTTAGTAGCATAATACCGCAAAGTTTTTTGTAGGCCTTCGCGCAAACTTGTTTTCGGATTCCAGCCCGTGAGCTTCGAGAACAAACTATGATCGCTATAATAATCGCCAATATCGATGGCCTTGCGATCCTCGGGGAAGGGGATCAGCTTGCATTCGCCGGATCCGTTACAGTCCACCAATAGCTCCGCCAACGCCTTTAGCGAGATCACCTCTTCGCTACCTAAGTTATAAACATTTCCCGCCGTGGAGGAATGCTCAGCAGCCACCAGCAAGGCTTCCACCACATCATCTACATAATTAAAATCGCGTAGCTGGGCGCCGTCGCCATAGATCTGAAAGCTTTCTTTATTCGTGATGCATTTGATCCAAATTCCCAAAAATGTCTGGCGGGCATCTTTCACGCGCATTCCTGGTCCATAGGTGTTCGTAAGGCGCAGGGCGCAGGCCTTGATGCCATACACCTTATGGTAAAGGAGATGATACATTTCGCCCGAAAGTTTGTTGATGCCGTTCACATCCACCGGGCGTAGCGGGTGTTTTTCATCCACCGGCAAATAATCGGGTTTGCCATAAATTTGCCGAGTGCTGGCGAAAACAATACGAATTTTGGGATTTTTATTTTTGCAGGCTTCGAGAATGGAGAGCTGAGCCTTGGCATTTATTTCCAAATCGGTATGCGGGTCAGTCATAGAATCTAAGTGACTAGTCTGGCCCGCCAAGTTGAAGAGATAGTCTGGCCCCTGAATTACCTCGTTCATAAAGTCCGTATCGCGCACGTCTTTTTGATGAATGCGGATCTTGTTTTGAATGTCGTGAACATTGAACAGATTGCCGCCATGGGTGGTGAACAAATTATCCACGCAGGTGACTTCAGCCCCTTCATTCACGAGCCGACGAGCCAGCGATGAACCGATGAATCCGAGTCCTCCGGTGATCAAAACTTTTTTCTGATGGTAGGCCGATGGCATCCCTCAATTTTTATGCGCAAAGGCAATTTTCTCCAAGGAAAAAGCCCCAATTTTCCCAAGCATTTCACAGGAATTGTGCACTTTCTCCCCTAGCGGGGATTTCCTTCATAGCGGAGCAGTGGCAGTATGGACTGCGGTATTTCCATCATTCGGGAGCAGGAATTTCCAATTTGAAGACCCTCAGCATCATTACTGTAACCTACCGCGATGTGGCCGGACTTCAGCGCACGCTCGCGTCTCTGCGGGCCATTCCCAAGGATTTTTCCTGGGAATGGGTGATTAGTGATTCTTCGCCGGAGCTGACAGCGCCTCTGCAGCAGGAACTGGCCCAGTTTCCAGTGAAATATGGCAGTGCCCCGCCGAAGGGCATTTATTCCGCCATGAATGAAGCCATGGCGCGGGCTGAGGGAAAATACTTTTGGTTTTTGAATGGGGGCGACGAGCTAGCCCAATTTTCTGTGCTTCGCGATGCTGTGGCGCAAGCGGAGAAAGAAGACGCGCTTTTTTGTTTTTGCGCGGTGGCCATTATGGAAGACGGGAAAAAAGTTCGTACTTTGCCGGCCCCGGCCAATCCCTGGGGGAATCTTTGGGGGATTAATCGCATTTGTCATCAGGGGGTGCTTTGCCATCGGTCGACCTTTAGTGCCGGGGGCTTCGAAGCGCAGTGGAAAATTACGGCCGATTACCTGCATTTTCTAAAATGGCAGCCAAAATCACCGAAAGTATCTGTATTTACTGGGGAATTGGCTAATTTTCACCGCGGCGGAACTAGTGACCGATTGTGGCCGGCCCTCAAGGAATTCGGGTACTTACACCTCTCCAATGGGGCCCAAATGGGCTACTTTTCCCGCCTTTTCCACCTCCTCTTTTGGGGGTGGTTTTGCGGTTTTTTAGGGGTGAAACGATTCTTTTTGCATCTCCCTGGCGGAAATCGCATAAAAGTTTTATATAACGCACTACGGCAATAGATTATGTATTGGGAAACATTCAGAAAAGTTCCGCGAAGGAGATAAAAGTGGAAGCAAAAAAAGTCGGCGTATTGGGTTTGGGATATGTGGGTCTGCCACTGGCTTTAGGATTTGGCCGAAAAATTCCCACCGTTGGTTACGATCTCTCGGCCGAAAAAATTCGCGCCTATAAAGAAGGCTTCGATCCCACGGGCGAAATGCCGAAAGAAAAATTTCAAGCGGCGAAACACATTCAATACGCCAATGATCCAAGTGCTATGAAAGAATGCGATTTTATTGTGGTGGCTGTGCCCACTCCCGTGGACGATGCGCGCCGGCCCGATTTTACTCCGCTCGTGAAATCCAGCGAGACTGTAGGCAAGAACATGAAGAAGGGTTGCATCGTGGTGTATGAATCCACTGTGTATCCCGGCGCCACCGAAGAAGTTTGTGTGCCAATTTTGGAAAAATTTTCGGGCTTAAAGTGTGGCGTAGATTTCACCGTTGGCTACTCACCCGAGCGTATTAATCCAGGGGACAAAGAACACACCTTGGAAAAAATCGTAAAAGTAGTTTCTGGTCAAGATGCACCCACTTTAGAAAAAGTAGCTTGGCTTTACGAACAAGTAATTGAAGCCGGTGTGTATCGCGCTTCGAGCATCAAAGTGGCTGAAGCGGCGAAGGTAATTGAAAATACTCAGCGCGATTTGAACATCGCACTCATGAATGAACTTTCCATCATTTTCCACAAAGTGGGAATCGACACGATGGATGTGCTGAAGGCCGCAGGTACGAAGTGGAACTTCTTGCCTTTCCGACCAGGATTGGTGGGCGGGCACTGCATCGGCGTGGATCCTTATTATCTCACCCATAAATCAGAAATGTTGGGCTACCACCCGCAAGTGATTTTGGCCGGTCGAAAGATCAATGACTCCATGGGCGCCTTTATCGCGCAAGAGACCGTAAAAATGATGGCGGCCAATCAGAAACAAATCAATGGCGCCAAGGTTTTAGTGATGGGCATGACCTTTAAGGAAAACTGCGCTGATTTACGAAATTCCAAAGTGATCGATGTGGTGAACGAATTGAAGAGCTACGGCATTCAAGTGGTGGTGTGGGATCCAGTGGCGAGCTCGGAAGAATCGAAACACGAATACGGCGTGGAGCTAGAAGACTGGAAAAAACATTCTTCCTTCTCGGCAGTAGTAGCGGCTGTGAGCCACAAAGAAATCGTGGAAATGAATTTAGCAGAGCTACAACAAAAGACGGGTAATAATTGTCCGTTTATCGATGTGAAGAGCGCCTTCGATCGTGAGAAGTTGGCTAAGGCTGGCTTTAAAATCTGGCGCCTGTAAAAACTAGTACAGGGAAAAACTAGTGCGAATGGGATTTGGAAAATTCTTTTCCTTTTTTCACTTCGCCCCAGTAAAGCTTCAAAAAAGCCAAACCCGTATCCATGCTCGGTGAGCCCACGCGGTCATCAATTCTGCCCGATTCATAGGTGGGGAACTCGGCGATCTTTAAGCCAAGTTTAAAGGCGCGAATGGAGCTTTGGTATTCAATCGTATAACCAGGACCGTCTAAGGCGAGCTTGGCCCAGGCGGCTTTCGTAATCGCGCGGTAACCATTGATCGTATCGGTCACATATTTTCCGCGATTCCAGGTGACGTTGGCCATCACGGTGAAGGCATTGTTGGCCCACTTGCGCCACTTAAACACCAACTCATCTTCTTCGTTGTGCGCGCCTTTCACCATTCGCGTGCCGATCACAATATCGTAGCCTTGTTCGAGATAGGGGCGGAATTTCGGAATGTCCGCCGGGTCTTCATTTCCATCGGGGCTGAAAAATAATAAGGCGTCATGCTTTGCTTTACGGAAGGCCACGCGGAAAGCTTCGCCTCGACCCTTCACCTCTTGTCCATAAACGGTGATGCCTTTTTCTTGAAAAAATTCCACCGTGCCATCTTTGCTGCCGCCATCCACGGCAAATACTTCATCTACTTGGTCTAAAGGAATTTTCTCCCACAGCGCTTTAAGGCCGGCAATTTCATTATAGGTAAGAAATACTAGCGAAATTTTCATGGGTGGAAGATCTCCTTGGGATCCTTAAGGGCGAAAGTGGTTCTCTAAAAAATCCTGATAGGCCACGGCGATGCCGCGCTCTAAATTATTGGGGGGATTCCATCCCAAAGCGCGCAGCTTGGAAATGTCTAAAACTTTCCGCATCATTCCGTCTGGTTTCGAGGGATCGGTCTTTACTTTGGCGTTAACGCCTACGACCTTACAGGTGAGCTCCGCCAACTCCAAAACAGAGAGATCTTCGCCCGTGCCTACATTGAGTGGCACATCCCCATTGTAGTGATCCATCAAAAACAGGAGCGCATCGGCGCAGTCATCGCTCAGCATGAACTCGCGCTTAGGGCGACCGCTGCCCCACACTTCGATTTCCGCTTTCTTTTCGATCTTCGCCAGGTGGGCTTTGCGAATGAGTGCTGGCAGCAAATGACTCTTTTCCGGATCGTACTGATCGTTGATGCCAAACAGGTTGGTGGGTAGAGCCGTGATAAAGTTGACACCATATTGTCGGCGGTAAAATTGGCAAAGGCGAATGCCGGCGGCTTTGGCCAGTGCATATCCTTCGTTGGTGGGCTCAAATGGACCCTGGAAAAACGATTCCTCTTTGATGGGGCAGGGGGCTTCCTTGGGATAAATGCACGAGCTGCCCACAAACAAAAGCTTCTCCACGCCGACTCGGCGAGCGCCCTCAATCACATTGTTTTGAATGGATAAATTGTGGAAAAGAAATTCGGCGGGCGCTTTCATATTGGCGCCGATGCCACCTACTTTAGCGGCGCAGAGATACACAATATCCGGGCGCTCTTTTTCTAAAAATGAATATGTCTTTTCTTGGTTGGTGAGATCCAACTCTTTGCTCGTGGCCTTTAAGATATTTTTATAGCCACGTTTTTCTAGCGCGCGCACCACGGCCGAACCTAACAGTCCGCGATGTCCGGCCACATAAATCTTTTTTTCTTTGGCAATCGTCATGAAATCCTAAAGGCGAAAGGTATGTTTAAAAAGGATCCAGCTAAAGCTCATGGCCGAAAAGAAGCGATTTCTTTTGGTGGTGGCCGAGCGCGAAGGCTTTTCAATGGTGGGAACTTCTACCACCTTTTGGCCCTTGTCTAAGGCGAGCAAAGTCATTTCAAATAATGCGCTGTCGCCGGCGACTTTGGCCTGTAACTTCTGGTAAGCCGACTTTTTAAAACCTCGGAAGAGGTTGTTGCAATCCGTGGTGTTTCGGCCGGTATAAACGCCCAGCAAAAAGGTGAAAAACCGATTGCCGATGGAGCGATAGGAAAGCGGACGATTGGTTACGCGACCGCCATCGGGCAAAAAGCGGCTAGCGATCACCAAATCATTTCCTTGGCGCAACTTAATGAGGATGCGGTTGATATCGATGGGGTTATTAGAAGCGTCTGCCCCCAATACCACCACGTTTTCGCAAGAGGTGGAGGCAATGGCCTTTCGCAAAGAAGCGCCTTTGCCGCCGCTCTCGCGGAGAATTTCAAAACCCTTCTTTTGGTAAAAGTCTGGAGCCACCGAATCGTTGCTAGCTTCCACAAAAATTTTCTGCTGAAAGGAATCCAACGGGATGGTGTCGTAAAGATCAATGGCCGCTTGCCCATCGCCCTTCGAGAGAAGGATTAGGCAGTTTTTTTCTTTTTCAATTTTCTTCTCCGCAAAGTAGTTGGCGAAGGTTAGTACGATATGTTCTTTTTCGTCTTCCGTAAGATCTTGGTGAGAGGCAATGTAGAAGCCACTTTCATTCACCCACTTGGCCACGGGGAAATCTTCTTCACGGATTTTTAATTCTTTTTGGTAGTAGGGCTGATTGATGAGCGGAAGCATCTCGCGGGTTTCGATGCCGTTTTCTTCCAAGTAGTTTACGAAATGATCTTTCTTCTCTTTGCGCATCACGATGGGAAACATCATGAAGGAGTGATCGGATTCTGGGCGAATGGT
>CAYZLH010000056.1:0-9949 GCA_964478795.1 uncultured Bdellovibrionales bacterium
ATTTGCAAAATACGTTTACAGCCGACTACTTACGCGCCCGCAACGACTTTAACGACGAGAAAAACTACAAACTTCGTCACAACGTCACCATTCCCAACGCCTTCGAAAAAGTGAGCTTCACACCTTCCTTTTCGCTGACGTTAAAAGACACCATGAAGCAAAAAGGAAACCGCGGTAATGAACTGCTCGTAAATCCTTCGTTCAGCTTCAACCGTGATTTGATTGGCAAATTAGATGGCACCTTTGAATATTCCTTTTCCAAGAACTATTCCAAAGACGACCGCAACTACCAATATACCAAACACGAGTTTAAACTCGGTGCCGGGTACGGATTTTAAAACAAAATAATCTTTAGGTTTTTCAGCCGTATCCGAAAAGAGTCATCATGCGACTCTATCTTCAATATGGCATCGTATTCCTGATCGGATTTTTCGTGATTCGACTCTTCTTCCAGGCTAGTAACCAGGAAAATGTCGTTGAAATTCCCAAAGCGATATTACTCGCCCGACTATCTGATGGGGAGCCTATTCCAGCCCGCTTTCAAAAAGAAAAAATTCTGAAAACCATCCTATCCGAATCAGAACGGCTTATAGACCGCAAGCCAAGCGCCAAACGTCGCTAGAATTAGCGTGGTCCAGTAGGCCTTCATTCCGTGTTGCGGGAATCGTTTGGCCACGATATGCCCCAACCCAGAGATCACCAACCACAACACCAACTTCACATGGATCCAGGGCTGCTGAAACCCTTGCCCAGGATACAATCTAGCCATTAAGCCCATCCCCCCAAAGAGAATGAAAAAACTGGCTACGCCGGTAAGAATTTTCCAAAACTTGGAGGGCTTGCCCACCAAGAGCACGGCGGCTCCTGATAAAAAGAGAAAAATAGATGCTAAGTGGATGATTTTGTATACTTGATATGACATAAAATCTTCCTAGCACCCAAAGGAGAGATGCACAAGTGAAGGAACTTTCTGCCACAGATTGGGAAAATCGTTACCGCGAAAGCGATACGCCGTGGGATCTAAAGGGCCCTACTCCGGAATTCGTGCACCTCGCCAAAGAAGGTTGGTTTCCTAAGCGCGGCAAAGCCTTGGTTCCTGGTGGCGGAAGGGGCTATGACGCCATTCATTTAGCACAACTTGGTTTGGAGGTAGAACTCGTCGATTTCGCGCCCTCCGCACTTAACGCAGCCCTGGAATTGGCTGCGCAAGAAAAAGTAACCATCTATGCGTATCGAGAAAATTTTTTCGACCTGCCCAAACAAGGTTATCATCAGAAATCTTATGATCTAATTTTAGAGTATACGTTTTTCTGCGCCATCGACCCCAGCCTGCGGCCGGCCTATGCGCTAGCGATGCATCAATTGCTCAAGCCTGGTGGTTTGTTCCTTGCTCTCTTTTTTCCCTTAAACACCGATAAAGAAGGTCCGCCCTTTGTGGTTTCCCAAAGCGAAGTGGAAAAACTATTCTCCCCCTATTTTTCGCTCGAGTTTCAACAGCCCATCAATAGTATTTCTCCGCGCAAAGACCGCGAGTTTTTGGGGATTTTTCGCAATCATCAGGACTAACTTGATTGAAAATGGTTGAGTACAAATACTCAGATTTATCTCTTATATTAAACTTTCAAATTCTATCCGTTCTTCTTGCTAGCCGCACAATTTCCAGCGAACATCTCCTGCCGGCATCAAACCTAAATCTGAAATTCTAAAATGTTTAGTTCTAAAATTGGTAATTCTACCATAACACTACCGCGACACTTCAAAAACGTTTCAATTCTTGGGGAGGTATAATGTTATTGTGCTGCCGCCAGATCCCGTTTGAATTTCGATTTTCCACCCATAGAGGTTACACACGGATTGCACGTAGGCTAACCCAAGCCCATGCCCTTTAGCCGATTTCGAATAGGAATCTCCTTTATTGAACGGCTCTCCAATCCTCTCTAAAACTTCCTTTGGAATTCCGTTTCCAAAATCTCTTATAGTCAGCACCCCCGACGAATCCAAATTCACCTCCACTTCTCTATTATCTGGAGAATACTGGAGTGCATTCAGTATCAAATTGAGAATCATATGTTCAAAGTGCTGCGGACTGGCTAGAACATAGAAATCAGATTCTGCTGTTATCTTTAGGCGCTCTGAATACTTTATTGCCAGCCTTTGTTGAATCTCCAAGATTGCCTTTCGAGCCGAAACGGCAAAGAGATTCCTTTTTGCCGAAATGCCATCTAATTCAGCCCAGGTAAGAAAATCTGTAACTGTTTCAGACGCCTCCATTAGTTCATTGGAGACTCGCGCAGCAACTTTTGGAGAAATTTCCCCACTTCTTTTTGCCGATGCTATCTCCCCTTCGGCCACAGCAAGTGGAGTTTTCAGTTCATGAGCCATTTGATAGGACCAGCTCCGAGATAACTTATGACTGCGATTTACTTTTTCTACCAAAAGAGAAAAGCCCTCAATTAGCTTCACTAGTTCATCTCTTCGATTCTGATTTCCACTTAATTTCGGAGGCTGCGGGAGAGGCAGCGGACTCTCTCGGGTAATACTAGTAATGAATTCCACAAATTTGGAGATCGGCTGCAGTAATGTGGAAGTCAAACCCCAAGCAGCACCAAGTCCGAGAAGAAAAATTATCCCGATAAAGGCCAAGTTCGCGAAAGAGAAGTAATTAGGCGAGATGAGGCCATCGTCGATTACCACCCCTACCTGAAGGGTTCGATCAGGAATGCGAGGAAGCTTTAAATTAAGAATTCGAATGAATTTCCCCTTTTCTTTAATGGAAATCCATTGTGGATTCTGCGGCACATATTTTACCGGAAGAAGCCTAGCACTTGTGCTTTCAAAAATCTTTTCACCTAAAGCATTTCGGATGATAAAGAACTTTCCAATCCGGGTTTCGCCCAGTTCTTCTGATAAAATCTCCTCTACTCGTTCAATTTCAATTTTTCTTAACCCATTGATTTCAGAATCCAGCAGCGCAGAAGCAGTATCTCGCACCTGCTGATCAACTAGGTCATATCTCTCTTTGTAGATGAGAAAACCGTGAAGAAACGTCGCTCCGATCGCAACGATAGTGAGTACGAAAAAAATTATCCAAAAGAACCTAATCCTCAATCCAGTACCCCACATTTCTCATATTCTTAATCTGAAACCCGCAAGAGATGCTGGCCAATCTTCTTCTTAGGTTCGTAACCGTAGCCTCTACCAGGTTAGTTTCCGCCAGATTCATATTGCCCCAGACTATTTCCAGAAGCTCATGGCGGCTATAAACTTTCTTTCTTTCTGAAAGTACTTTGAGAATAAGAAACTCTTTTTGAGAAAGATCCTGAAATAAACTGCCCACGGATATTCGTCGATTGATGAGATCTAATACGGCGTTCCCTATAATCCTCGAATCATTCTGCTTTTCTACAATTCTCCGCGCAAGAGATCCCAATCTAGCGAGAAATTCTTCTGTATGAAAGGGTTTACCGAGGTAATCATCCACCCCTTCATTGATCATTTCAGCTCGTTCCGTTGGAGTGTTAATCGCTGAAATCACTAAAATGGGAATACTGGGCCATTTCTTACGAAGGCCTGAAATTTCTGATTTGGTGTCCAAATGCCCAAACAATCTATCCATCACCATTAAGTCGTATTTTTCCGCCCCCTCTATTACCCGTTGAAGTTCCCCGGCGGAACTGACAAAATCCACCAGATAAGAAGCCTGTTCTATGGATTTTTTTAACAGGTGACCGAACTTTAAATCATCTTCAATCAATAATACGCGTTTCATTTTTACTACTTTAGCAAATGTATGCAAACGGATACACTCAAGAATGCATTTGAATTTACTAAACTATTCAAGATCAAAGCTTTTTTAGCGTTTCGTTGATGAGATCTTTGACGGAAATCCGATAGATTATGTTTACAGGTGCAGCAATTATCGTTGTCTGTATCTTTTGTGTAGATAGATAAAAACTAAACTTACGAAACTTCGGCTGTGGGCATCTAGGCGAACTTATTGCTTAGTCCATTGCCTAAGAATCAGGAGGAAATCGTATGCTGACAATCATAAAAGTATTTTTTTGGGTATTTGCAACTGTGGTAATTCTTGGAAAAGCAAATATAGCCGATGCAGCACAAGCAAAAAAGAAGAACTCCAGCTATAACTCGGCCAAAGTCAAATGCTTAGATGAAAACCCTAACCTTGCGGGAAAAGCTCTGCAGAAGTGCATTAAACGTAAGCAGAAAATAAAAAATAAAGTCTATTAGATCGAATCCTAAATTTATGTAGTCATAAAAGTTTTCATATCGAGAAAGTAGGAGTAGCCATGAAAAATAAGATTCACTTCATTTTAATTGGTTCGTTTTTAGTCCTCAGCCTTTCTTCATGTAGTAAGAAACAAAACTTAAATGCCGATCAAGCTGGATCAGGGGGATCCAGCTTTTCCGAGCCCATCCCAAAGGACTCCGATTCAAACAACGCTTTTGGCTTAGAAACTGTGTATTTTGAGTACGATTCTGTGGATTTTGCCGCAAATTCAAAGGCGATCTTGAAAAAAAATGCTGATATTTTAAAGCGTAACCGTAACATTCACATACAAATTGAAGGCCATTGTGATGAACGCGGGGGCATTCAATACAATTTGGCCTTAGGCGAAAAGAGGGCCCGTGCCATTCAGCAATATCTCTTAGGCCAAGGGGTATCTAAGAGTCGCACCACAGTTATTTCCTTTGGAAAAGAACGCCCAATAAACACCGGCGATTCCGAAGAATCTCATGCAAAAAATAGAAGAGGAAATTTTGTGATCACATCGGAAGAGTGAGGCGCCCATGGGTTTACAATGCCGGTTAGGATCCATTTCCATCATTGCTGCGTGCAGCCTAATAAATGGCTGTAGTAATTCAACAATAGCTACAATTCCAATCGAACAGCCCAATCTCACTTTGGCCACCTTTCAAAAAATGGCCATTACCCAGTTCGATCTGGAGCCGGAGGAGACTCGAAAACAAATCATCGAAAAACTGAATTTACCTAAAAGCAGTGGCGGCGCCCTCACTTGTGCGGCAGCCAGAGGAGAAAGATGTGATTCACAAAACTTGCCTAATCAAACATCAGTAGGAAAAATTAGTTCACCAGCCAAAAACGATATAGCTAAGGTTGTGCCTTTACTAAAGAAGCAATCTTATTCTACACTTTCGGACTATTCGGAGAAAGAGATCCAATTGGCGCTGGGTGATTTAGGTAAGAATGAAATTTTGAAACTGGGGAAAATATCCATCAAAGCCCCCTGTAAATATGATTCACTTTTTATTTCGTTCGGCGCAAAGCTGGAAGAATTTTTTCCGGAAAAGAGCGCACTCGACCTTTCGTTGAGGCATTATGAGAAAGCCCATTCCTGCACTAAATCCAATCGTTCACATCGGGCGGCCTATCGAGCAGGAATGATAAGGAATTGGCAAGGAGAATATCCTCGTGCACTGGAGCTGTTTCGCCCCTTATTAGCGAAAAACGTTGACTCCGGCATACGCATCCGTGCTCTTTATTGGACCCATCGATTAAAAGGAGTTGCCTCAACACCAGAAGGCAATCAACTATTAAGTGACTATCCTTTCAGCCTACATGCACTACTGATCCGTGGCTCAGGAGAAATAGATATTCCTGAAGATGCTCCCATCGAGACAAGATCCCACCAGGGGAAGGAATTTAACGAACACCTCATTGTTGCTGAAGGCTTCTTATCACTGGATGAGAAAAAAAGAGCGAGACTTACTCTTGAGAATGCGTTCTCTCTTGCCCAGAAAGAACAGCCCGCACTTCAACTTTACTACGCCTATCTTTTGGGTCGGGTAGAAAGTCATACTTTGAAATTTCGCATCTTGACGCCACTCTTAAAATCTACCGATTATCATTCGAAAGCCAGCTTACGGCTATTATTTCCGGAAAAAACAGAACTAGCTATAGAGCAAGTTGATCAAGGACCTGATCTTCATCTGTTACTCTCACTCATTCGCCAAGAGAGCAGCTTTGATCCAGTGGCGGTAAGTAGAGCCGGAGCTATCGGACTTATGCAGATAATGCCAAAAACCGCTTCCATGCTTGGATTAGAAAATCGTCAAAGCCTTTTTGAACCAGTGGAAAACATACGGTTAGGGACCAAGTATCTCCAATCCCTTATAAATCAATATGGAGAAACCGAATACGCACTAGCCGCTTATAATGCCGGCCCTCATCGAATTGAGAGCTGGCTAAGAAGATATAAAACAAACGACAAAATTCTTTTTGTTGATCTCATTCCCTTTCGAGAAACCAGGGAATATATCGCCTTGATAGCCAGGAATTATTTTTTCTACTCAAATGTTTACGCCTCTTCGCGTTCTCCAGCTTCTTTAAAATTACGTAAATTTGAAATTTTTCATCAAGCCTTTCATCAAGGCACCGAAAAAATAAATACCGAAATCCCATCTTGGCTTGTTCAGTCTCAAGAAGCAGGCAAATTCGAAGATTAAAAAATTGCCTGTTGTTAATGAATCTTTGGACTAGTTTTATTTTCGATCAGGAACGGTAAAACGTCGAAAAAAGGGCGGAAATGAAAAAAATGAACCGGGCGACTTGCCGGATTTCAAATTCTGGAAAAGTTTCATAACCCTTGGGCCAAAAGTCGTGAACTTTGTTCCAAAGGGGGAGCAAATTCGATCCATGCCGTGACTTACCACGCCTACAAGAAAGATTTGGCCACTTCTTTCCTGAAAAAGCGGGCCGCCAGAATCTCCAAAGCAGGTGCCCTGCCAGCCATCCGCAGGAATATTAATTTTACTTAAATCGTTTCTACCCCGAGGATCCCAGGCATGAATAGAGTATCCCTCTATGAGCTCTCCATTAAAAAGCGTGGCTTCTACGGGACCCGCGTCCTGGCTCTGAGGATGAAATCGATTCAGATAGGCCTCTAGCTTCTGCTGAGTACCGAAAAGATTCAAAAGACTGTTACCTTTTATGCTAGTTACAGAAAACCGAGCCATTTGACGCTTGTTATTCAAAATTCCCCGTTCTGTAAACGGCTCTTGAACACCATATCCAATGTGAATATAGGAGGATTTTAAATCCTCGGTGGTCCACTTAGGAGAGAGAATTGGAATGAGAGAAATTTTAAGTTGCTGAAGTGGCACGGGTTTTGAGAGTTCACCAAAAGCAATATCCAGATCCTCTCCTTTTACTTTAGGTCCGGGTACCCATCGCTTCAAACTAACCTTAAATACAGGCTTGAAAAAATCTACGCCCAGCCTGAATTCATAGTCTGCCGGCGACAGTGCCTCGCCAACTTCTTCACCTTCAGAGTCGCCATCAGAGATGCAGTGGGCAGCTGTGACAATCCAAGATTCAGAAACAAGTGTTGCAGTGCAGCCCACGGAGTTTTCATTGCCAAACTTTAAACTTCCAACTGAAGCAAATTTTGGATCAATGGTGCTTTTGCCATTGATCACAGCGAGAGAATGATTTGGCTGAATCAAGATGCCCAACGATATCAAGAAGATAGGTGTTTTCATTCTTAACTCCAAACACCGGCAAGATATAATAATAACCCATTTTAGTCAAGAATTATCAAGGCGGGTACTCTGAATAAAAAGGACAAAAAATATTAATATTTTCAATAGTTAAAAAACCCTAATGAAATTAACTTGCCGGACCAAACAACTCACGAAGGCGACAGAGGAATCAAGAAATTAAGGGAAATCGAGAGGCGCAACGCAAGCTACTCAATTGTTTGTTTTGTGGGAAAGTTACAATTAAAAGCGTGCGCCCCTCTAGATCCATTAAGTACTAAATACATTAAATAGTCCGCAGTTTTTCCCTAAAAATTCTTTGATTTTCGATATTACACCGATTCTCATCTGGCAGATGATCTCCCTAGCCCCCAGTTCATTCGAGAAAAAACAAGCTTAGCAAATTGTGGTGCGGATGGTGGAATTACTCGGTTAGCGTGCCCAAGCTTTGGGAAAGTACTTCCGCTGGAACACGGTTCTACAGAATTGGCCCATGCCAGGCCAGAAATCAGCGAACGAATTTTTCCCGTAATTCGCGAATAGACTACAGCTTAATCGCCACTACTGTATGGCCAATACCATATTTCTCTTTTAGTAACTCACCCAAGCGTAGGCGAATGGCGTCGGCCTCTCTAAGCGATACTTCTTCAATTTTTACTTCCATCGTAGCTGCATACATTTGGCTAGTTAACTCCCAGACATGGAGATCATCCACAGCGCGAATTCTCGAGTCACTGTTTTCAAGCGTTTTTTGTACCTCATCCATAGAGATATGAGCTGGTACTCCTTCGAGCAGTACATGGGTGGAATCATAAATTAAGCGAATCGCCCAGCGGAAGATAACCACCGCTAGCAGAATGGCCAAAAGTGGATCAATCCAATACCACTCGGTGAACTGGGCCACGATCGCACCAATGATTACGGCCACACTGCTCACCGCATCGCTAAGCACATGTAAAAAGGCCGATCGTAAGTTGCGATCTTCGCCATGATGGTGGTGGTGGTGACCATGATGATGGCGGCCATGGCCGCCGTGGTGATCGTGTTTGCTGTGGTGATCGTGCCCACAAGACTGTGGCTCAACTGGTCCGAAACGCATGGCCCGTGAAAGAACCCAGGCCGATAGTAGATTGAAGATGAGTCCAATGGCAGCCACCACAAGTAGCGGCAGCGCTAGAATCGGCTGTGGTGCCAAAAAACGCTCCACCCCTTCCCAGGCTAAGCCAACACTAACTACCAATAGCAGAGCACCATTTAAAAATGCCGCTAAAATCTCCAAACGAAAAAGTCCATAGGAGCGAAAGGGCGTGGACGGTCGCGCACTTAAGAGCAGTGCTAACAAACTGACGAACAAAGAAAACAAATCCGTAAACAAATGGGCCGTATCACCTAGTAGCGCCAAACTGCCGGTGTAGAGCGAGCCGAACACTTGAATCACAAATCCAAAAACTCCAAAGGCAATGGCCAGGAGAAGCGCATTTCGTTTCTGCGAATAATGCGAGCGATTGGGTAAATCGTGGGGGGACCGAGCGTTCATGTCCGAGATTTTATTGTTAAGGCAGGAGAAAAGGCAAAAAGTAGATGGATTTTAGGGACAATTCTTTTGTGAGGCCAGCACGCGAGCGTGGGCATTGGGACTAATTTTTTGGGAAAAAAAGAAAGCTACGAATGCGGCGAGAAAGCTGCAAAAGGCTACGAAGTTGATGAGTTTTAGGACAAAATTTTTCATCCCACCCTTATCGGCAAGGGCAGGAATTAATTTAGACTATTTTAATCAGGCTTTCTCTTTGGGGGGCAATACGGCGTCTGGACTTTTCACGCCTTCTTCTCTATGTCCTAGAGATGATTGAAGATCTTCCTCTCCAGCCAAGCCTTTCTTGAAAGCGTTCATACCGCGCCCTAAAGCCGAACCAAGCTCGGGAAGACGGCGAGAACCAAACAGGAGCACCACCACACCCAAAATAATCAAATGACCTAAGCTTAATCCAAACATAGAACACCTCTTTGCAAATAGGTACCAAGCCTTCGCCCTGAACGCAAGTGATGCGTCAGAGATCCGCTGCCTTTAGATTATCGTAAATTTGCGCATACATTTCCAGTGAAAGCGCCGTTAAATCTTTGGAGCGCCACTCTTGGTGATTCATCTGCGCCATATGATCCATATGGTATTCCCCTATGGTTTTCCCCCAGTATTGGGAGAGGAGTGGCACTAAGCCATCGTTTCCCTCGCGATTCAACGGGTGATTCTCCCCTTCTAGCCAGTGCCTGGTAAACCACATTACGTAGCTCATGGTTCCATCGTTGAAACTAGCTTCAGAAACCACGGAGAAATACTGAACGTGCTTTAGATCCAAAACCTTCGGATTAAAACGGTTTTGCATATGATCCGTGGTGATTTCAGCCAAAAATCGACGGTCTTCAATATTGTAGC
>CAYZLH010000057.1:0-9931 GCA_964478795.1 uncultured Bdellovibrionales bacterium
TCTTCTTTTTTAATCCAGCCGTATACGAAGTCCGGCAACAGGTTCGAGATGGTCGGATCGGAGATATGCGAGGATTATTAGTCGAACAGTTTAAGGCTGATTATGTCTTTTGCGTAAATCCGGCATTAAGTGTTGCGTTTCTGAGAGATCCTCACTTTGAGCCAATGTTTCCAAAGGCCCATGAGAAAAACGATGCTAGGAATCTATATCCATATGTATTTCGAGTAACTCGGGAAAGAAACGATCGTTTCGTAAATGAGTTGGCCGTAAGTTTTTATCCTGTTCGACCGATAAAAGAATTTCGTAACATTTCTCGCGCGGAGATTGCCACTGAGCCTGAAATGCAGATTTTGCAAAAATCGCATTTTGTGAATTTAGATAATATTTGGCTAAAGAAGAACCGGCCAATAGGAACAGGTGAAGAGCAGGCCCTTTGTTCCATGGTAAAACCGAGTAAAGATGAATTAAGTCGACTTCGTGGCGCGGAATTTATCGGACTTGGCGGTGGGCGAAATCTACGACTTTGGCGAAATGGAAAAGAATTGTTCGAAAGTGGTTCGGGATATGCTCGGGCGGCAATGATTCAAGTGTTAGTACCCCTTGATCCTCCCCTGGCGGCAACCGATACCATCGAAATTTTGAGCTGTTCATCTAATACAGGCAGTTATTGGGGTGTAGCCGTGAGTTTCTGGAAATACGATGAAATTGCTAAGCAATGTGCCGAAAAGGGAAAGTTTACTGGCGCTATAGACGTGCCCTACAACTGGAAATATACGGGGGTATTGCAAGAAACTTGTCTGGGGCCCGTGGCTCGACTCACATTGGAGAAAAAATATCAGCCACCGAGGATTTTTCCTTAGGTAGAATTTGAATCCGTGAAGATTCCTCAGAGTCGTGGGCCAGTCGGCGGAGCAGGTCTGGCTGAAGAATGGAAATACTGTCTTCGCAAATCTCGATTAATCCCTCATCTTTGAAATCAGAAAGAGTCCGGATGACCGTCTCTTTTGCCGCTCCCATCCAGTTTGCCAATTCTTTTCTCGTGAGCAACATTGGAATTCGGTTGGAGCCATGGGAACCAAATTTTTGCTGTAAGATCATTAAAGATTCGGCCAAGCGCTCTCGGACATTTTTTTGGCAAAAGGATTGGTGGCGCATTTCGGCGGTCGCAATCTCTTTCCCCATGCGCGCCAAAAGCTCAACTGCAAATTTGGTATTTCTTTCGATTAGTTGAAAAATAGCATCTTTGGAAATTCGGCAGGCCGTAGAATCATCAATTGAACTAGCTGTGCCGCGAAAGGTACCCGCAGAAAAAATGCAACGGTAACCAAGCATATCTCCCGGTGCTACTAATCGAACAATACTCTTTTGCCCTTCGATACTGGTCAAATGAACTTTGGCCGCACCCTGCTGGAGACAAAAAACTACATCAGCAGGTTTTCCCTTTTCCGAAAAAATCTGGTTATTGGAAAATTTTGAGAGTTTTTTCTGCGAGTTTAGAAAGTCTAGGCTCTCAGAGTCCAAATTAGCGAATGCGCTTTTCGAAAAAGCCGAGCAGTTTTCACAGCGAACTTCGCATCCCGAATCTTTGTTTGGGTTCACCTAATTAGTATGGCATCAGTTCGAAGAAAAACGCAATTTACGGGAAATGATACCCGTTGCGCAGGCAATTCCCCCGGCCGCTAAAAGAAGTTGAGATATTTCGACTTCGTCAGCGATTTGTAATCCGTTTTCTGCAAATATTTTCTTTGTTTGTGGGCATCCCTTTGCCATTAGAATCCTGTTTTCGTCTAGGCAAACAAAGTTTAAGGCCTGCCGTTCGCGAACCTCGATAGATTCGGGAACGGCGACTGTATGGATCTGGTATTTCGCCAGAAGATTCAGGAGAACGGTTGGAGTTTTTTCTTGTCGGATAATGGCCTTATTTGGTGCAGTGAGTTGTAGGATGCCAAGGAGATGCTGAACGGATTTCGGTAACGGCACTGGAATACACTCGACGCCAAATTCCTCCATGGTGGTTTGAATTTGCCGAAACCCATCTTGATTTGTGCGATTGCCGAGTCCCACCAATAAAACCTTGGGATTCAGCCAAAGTGCATCGGCGCCCTCGAAAACGCCATTTCCGGAGATTGCTCTTAAGATCGGAATGCCCTCCTTGGCCAATGCAGCTTGGGCCCACTTTTCTTCTCCTGCCCGGATATCCGATGCCATTCGAGCGAGAATTGCACCGTATGGGGTTAGAAAAAAAAGGTCACGGCAAAATAGCAAATTCGGCGAAACCCGGGGGAAAGCATCGTCGGTCATCCGGATTACCTTTACGCCTAAAGCTTGAAACGTTTTGGCTAGGTCATCTAACTCACTTTGTAGTTTCGTTTTATCTATCGGCTGTAAAAACTGCACTTCATCAGGTTGAGAGATTTCCGGATAATTACTACCTGTAGAAAATAGTAAAATTTCATTCAGCGGGGCGAATTCTGAGTCCGCACCAAATGATGGTCGCCAAAATTTTCCCGCAAGGCACTCGTCGGCGTGGCTATTGCTTCGACCTTTCCATTTATCACCGTGGTAGGCCGAAAATTTTTCTAAATCCATTCACTTATCCGATCCAGGGGATACTTGTACGTCTGCGCGATATCCATAAGAATTCCATTCTCGAAATTGTGTAGGTAGTGTTCAATTTCTGTTTTTCTTTTTTTCCATTTTCCTGGTTGTGGGGGCGTTACCGTAACGGATAAACGATTCGTTGGAAATGCCCGTAGGGGAACATCTTTGTTGATTGCAAAGGAAAGCAAGCGCGTGATTTGGGCATTTGATTCTGCTGAGCAAAGTTGCTCGTAGCTAGCTTCCATTATTGGGTCTTTACATTCTCTTTGAAATTTGAATATCGCCGCATAGGAGGAATGGTATTGATGGGCGCATACTTCAAAAATGTTTTTCGTACGATAATTTTGCCAGCCGGGCGGCAAGTCGAATTTCCAGAATCGATCGCCACCAATTGTGGAATCGGTATATCCATCAATTTTTAGCGATAGGTGTTTAGGAAGATAATACGACTGAAAGTGTGGAGACTGCCAGCCGTCGATGAGGGCACTGATTGTCGCGGCTGGATTGCGGTGGAGAACAATCCAACGAATTTTTGCCCTTGGGTACATGGCCCGAATTAGTGGAGTTCGAAAGCAATTTGTACTCGTTTTCAAAAGGAGGGGATAAGAGGAACTATTATTTTTGATAATTCTTTTCTTCGGTACTGGGTTAATCCACGGTGGCTCTTCGATTATTGGTAGATCGATCTTATCATTTGGACCAAATCCTAATTTGAGGCTCAATTCTCCCAGGAATGCCCATAGCTCGGGAAACAAGGAATTGTGATCATCTTGGTGGGCTCTGATTAGCGACTTTACTTTTTGGGCGGCTAAAGATTGCTCCGTAAAGGAGAGAATTGGAAATCGAAGTTTTGCGCGAAATAGAATTTGGCGAAAGAAAAGCTCTTCATCTTCGACGCCCAACGTATTAATCCCAGAATCTTCCAGGAGCAGATTGCCGGCGTGATCTAATTTTCCTGCATCCGGTACCGTGTGGATTTGGTCGCTGTAGTCGTCGCCAGAGAATAAGCCAACACCTGCTAGCCGGTAGTATGGCGTCTCCTCGCCCTGTGGACACAGGAATTGGCCGGTGGAGGCAAGTTGATCATAAAGAAAAGACGAGCCTGTGCGTGATCCAGCGAGAATTACCACCACATCTTTAATGTCCTGCCTGTTAAAGTCGAGCTGCACAGAAAAATTCTACTCTGCTCTAAACGGCCGAACTAGGTGATTTAAATCATCTGTCATCCTTAGGTATGGAGAAATATGCTGTTAGGAACGCGATATAGCAGGCATTTGAGTCGTCTGAAATTGGAGAAAAGTAATGAAGATCCATGGACCGGTAAAAACCGATACCGACGAAACATTGAACCGGTTGCGCGCTCTTCCGCGCCCCCATCAAGCGAAACAAACTAGCTCCATCCATTTCGGTTTAATTGTGCCGCCATCTCCTTTTGTAATGCCGTACGGCTGGGAGTGGGCTCATTATGCGCCTTTCGAAGGACCATCGATGATCGCTGGCCTCCTCAAAGGTTTAGGATACAAAGTCACCCTCTTGGACCAGCGGGAGATCTACGATCCAAACGATTTGCGTTCTAAAATCAGTCAGTTTGATATTGTCGGTATTTCTACTTTTGGCGACAGCTTCAACTATCTGCGTGCTGCTTGCGAAATCATCAAAGAAGTTCGTCCTGACCTACCAGTAATTTTGGGTGGTCCCCTGATTTCCTCTCATCCACTCTTCATCATGGACTACGTCAAGGCTGACTACGCAGTAGTTGGGGAAGGTGAGTTGACCTTGACAGAGTTTATGGACTGGTTTTCGAAAAATCGTCATTCACGTCCCATCGAAAAAATTCAAGGTCTCGTGTGGCGGGACCCAGTTGGTAAGGCTGTTAGAAATTTTCCTAGGGATCAAATTCGCGATCAGGATGCTTTACCATTCCAGGACTTTTCCGTTTGGGATCGTTTTAAAGACGGCGTAATTCCAGAAATCTTCCTAAGTTATTCTCGAGGTTGTATCGCGAATTGCACTTTTTGCTATCGCGCTTTTCCAAAGTTAAACGTGAAGAGTGTAGAGCGCGTCCGAGAAGAAATGGAATACTATCAGCAATACAAATTCCGATTTTCTTGGTGGAGTGATTTAACATTTATTACAGACAAAGAATATACAGCAAAAATCGCCGATGAAGCTTGGTCGAAATTTGATTTCCGTTCGGTAATCTTCAGCAGAGTAACCGGAATTGATGTCCCAATTTTGAAGAAACTTAAAGACAACGGCTTAGACTTGGTACTCTACGGAATGGAATCAATTTCTAAATCTACTTTGTCTAGCTATCACAAGGGTACTTCAAAGAATGCTATCGTTGATTCTATTTACATGAATCGTGAAGCCGGCGTGAAAATTGGTGGATTGTTTATTATCGGCGCGCCCACAGACACCAAAGATACGATGCAGGAACTGATTGATTTTTGTGGTGAGTTTAAAGAAGTAACTCGCGTAAAATATCTTTCGGCAATTCCCGGCACGCAAAACTATCATAATTTCGTTAAAGAAGGCGTGATCAAAGATGAATTAGCGCACCTCGATTGGCTATCTCGCGAACGTTCCATTGAAGAGGATATTGATCAACCGGGCTTTATTAAGTTCACTCCATATCTCACTAACGAAGAGCTGAAGGATGTCTATCGTAAAGTAAATGGAGTGATCGAAAAACGTCCCTATGACTATCGGAACCCGAAGAACGTATATTTACAAAATCCCGACGCTAAGTTCTTTAAGCGACCAGTGTATTTAGGGAATACTTTAATTGGCTCGCCAATCACAGTCTATGATGGTGATGTGCGCATGAAAGAGCTGAAGGCTTGCGAATTACATTCCATTGAGGAAACCAAGCGGCTGAAGCTCGCGGCTGAAAGTCAGAACGATCTAGCCAGAAATCATTTCCGCGATCGATCGAAGTTGTACAATCGGTCTTCTAACTGGGTGAGTGACGAAAAGCTTTTGAATGATATGTTCCGAGCCGCCAGCATCACCGGCAACGAAGTGGTGTTAGATGTGGCTACTGGTACAGGAATGGTGGCTAAGCAGTTTTCGGGGAAAGTAAAACGCTTAATCGGACTCGATATTTCCGAGGAAATGGCCGCGCAAGCAAAGTCTTATTTAGACGAACTTATTGTTGCCTCTGCGGAGGCGATTCCTTTGGCGGATTCTTCCGTAGATGTCATCGTTTGTCGCCAAGGGCTACAATTCGTCGACTTAGATATGGCTGTAACAGAATTCATGCGAGTGCTGAAACCTGGAGGCAGAGTAGTGTTTTGTCATTTAAATGCCTATGGCCATTATGATCGGGCTGATGCCTTTAAGATCCAGGAATTGCGAAATCCAGCAA
The DNA here is from genome assembly GCA_964478795.1 of uncultured Bdellovibrionales bacterium. GTDB lineage: Bacteria > Bdellovibrionota > UBA1018 > CAIPTA01 > CAIPTA01 > JAKFYM01. The sequence continues at coordinate 5,972 of CAYZLH010000057.1, forward strand.
GGGTAAACTTCTTCATTCCCAGCGATCTGGAATCGGTGCTGGAGTTTCACGGAATGAAAGTTACGGCAGTTTCACAGTACCGTTCGCGGGAGTCGGTGAATCAGTGGATTCATCACGGAGCAAGCACGGAAGAAGAAAGAAATCAGATCAAAAAGATCTACCGGGAAAGTAGTGCAGAATTCAAAAAACTTCATGAGCTGGAATTTGTCGGCGATGACATCATGGACACAATGTTATTTCTAACAGTAAGTGCGCAGAAACCAACAATTTCGGCCCACGAAGATGTCGCCAAAAAAGAATTTAGCCTAGCTCCATGATTCAGAATCCCATCTTCATTATCGGCACGGAGAGATCGGGATCCAATCTCTTACGGCTGATTTTGAATGCGCACCCAAATATCGCTGTACCTCATCCGCCACATATTATGCGGGACTTTTCCCCCTTGCTGCCACTTTATGGCGATCTACTTGTGAAAAAGAATTTTGGTAATCTAGTTACCGATGTGGTGAGAGGGGTAAATCAGCATTTTTCGCCCTGGCCATTTCTAGTCAAAGAGGCGGATATATACAAGCGAGTAATGAATCCATCTTTATATGGAATCTATTGCGCTATTTATGAGCAATATCGAGAGTATGCTGGCAAGCCCCGTTGGGGCTGTAAAAGCACATTTATGTTTGCTCATGCCGCAGAGATAGTTCAGGCGCATCGGTCGCCTCAGTTTATTCATTTAGTAAGAGATCCACGGGCAGTAGCTGCGTCGGCAAAAAAATCTATCTTTTCCTCCTATCAGCCGGAAGTGGAGGCCAAGTTATGGCTAGATCAGCAAGGAGCAATAGCCTTAAGCGTAGGGAAAATTTTCAATCCGGAGAACTACTATCTCTTAAGGTACGAAGACTTAGTCAATACTCCAGAGGTCTCGATCCGTTCGTTGATGGAATTTTTAGGGGAGACGTTCGTTACCCGGCAGCTAGATTTCTTTCTGACAGCTGAGGCCAAAGAACTCTCCTCTTTGAGTGAGTCATGGCAAAATTGCCAATCGCCAATCGATTCCTCGAGGGCAAAGGGTTTTTTTCAGGATCTAAGCAAGAGCGAGATTGAAACGGTAGAGACATTAACAAAACAAGAAATGCAAAAATTTGGCTACACACTGGCAAGTCCCGCCAGCGCCACCCTTTCGTCGTCCCTCAAATTAAGCATTCAAGAATTCACGTTACAACTTAAGGCCGAATCGCGCTCTCTCCTTAAAGATAAAAATTTTTATAGTCGCTGGAAAAAGAAAGCGATTTTGAAACAAATCTATTGGAAGCGAAAGTTGAGTAGTAATCTTTCGACAATGGAATCGGAGTAACAAATGGATACTAAGTTCGAATCTTCTTTTACTAGAGCTCAACTTAAGGAGGCCTTCTTCGAAGAGTCTTCTTTGGCAGCCCGGTATTCTTACTTTGCAATTATGGCGGAATTTGAAGGGAAAGCTGAGGTGGCCCAACGATTTCGCGACTACGCCGAGAGTAGTAAGCAGAATGCCCACGGAATACTAGATTTTCTACGGGTAGAAAAAGATCCCGCTAGCGATGTGCCGCTTCCAAATACCGTCGCCGCTCTGGATTCGGTCTTACAGACAGAGATTCAGCAGGGCACTGAGCTTTACGGGAGCCGAGCCAAAGTGGCGCGAGAGGAAGGCTATACCGATATCGCCAGCTGGTTCGATACTTTGGAAAAATTGAAGGCAGATCATACAAAGAAATTACAAGGATTACGCCATGAATGAAATTCAGGTACTGAGTCAGATGGAAGCAGTTCGCAAGAATCCATGGATGTATGTGGGTTCGGTAGGTGAGGATGGGGCCTATCATCTGATGAGTGAAGTTGTGCAGAATTCCATCGACGAAACAGCAGTGGGTTATGGCGATAGGATCACCGTTCGAGTGTTCGCAGACTCCCTAGAAATTTCCGATAACGGTCGCGGTATTCCCACGGAAATTCACTCCTCCGAAGGTGTGTCCAGTGTTGAAGTTGCTCTCACGCGGCTGCATGCGGGAAGTAAGTTTCAGCGGAATCCGGGCGTATTCACCACCGGACTGCACGGCGTAGGTCTTTCGTGCGTGAATGCTCTTTCGCAAAAGTTAGAAGTGTCAGTTCAACGAAATGGAAAAAGTTTTCGCCAACAATACGCGCGCGGGATTCCCACGGAGCCTTTGCGCGAGGTCGGGAGCTCCACCGAAACCGGCACGAGAATTCAGTTTTCCCCTGACCGAGAAATTTTTAAGGAATTTGGCGGATATGATTTCTCGCGTGTTCGCAAGAGTGTACAGATTCTCGCCTATTTAAATCCGCATGTGCGTTTCGAGTTGTTTCGTGGCAACGATGGCAATGGGGAGATTTTTTCGGCCAAAGAGGGCTTAATTGGTCTATGGACAGAACTTGCCGAAGGAAGCATTTTGAGCCAGCCAATTTCCTTTTCGTATCGTGGAGAGGATGTTGAATTTGAGGGGTACGCTAGCTGGGGAATGCACCAGAAAGAAAACATCCTTTCCTTTGTGAATGGCGTTAGCACACCATTATTGGGCACTCACGTAGAAGGATTTCGGCGCGGAATTACAGCGGGAATTTTGGAATGGATGAAGAATTCTAAAACTTATGCGGATCGCATGAGTTCGATTCAGCCATCCGATATCTCTGACGGTTGGCAGGCTGTACTGCACGCGAAAATTCGTTTCCCTAATTTCGAAGGCCAGACGAAAAGTCGCCTAACGAATATGGAATTGCTTCCCTTACTGGAAGAAGAAATTTCTGAGCAAATGTTTACCTATCTTTCTACGCATTCGAAAAACGCCTCGGCGATTGTGCAGCGGATTCTCGAGTCGAAATTTTCGCGGATTGCGGCGAAGCGAGCGGCCGAACGCGTATATTTGCAGAATGTAAAAAGAGAGATCGATGAAGAAGTTTATAAAGAGCAATTTGGCGAACGCTCCAAAACTTGGCACCAATCGGCCGTCTGGATTACCCATGAAGAGTTATTAAAATCGCACGGAGATTTTTGCCAGGTGCCAGAGGATTCCGTGGCGTTGGATGTCTGCTGCGGAAGTGGAGTGGTTGGGGCATCCTTTCGCCCGCACGTCAAAAAGGTGATTGGTTTAGACCTTACTCCCCAAATGGTAAATCTGGCGAAGACTCGCTTGGATGAAGTGGTGCAAGGGAATGTGTATCAGATTCCATTTCCCGATGCTTCCTTCGACCTAGTTTGCACACGGGAAGTGCTACATCTTTTGCCCTATCCCGAACGGCCGGTTTCCGAAATCTTCCGGGTTTTGAAACCAGGAGGGCAGTTTGTAGTGGGACAGATCTTGCCATTCGGCGCTGCTGATGCGGCCTGGATGTATCGGGTGTTCAAAAAGAAACAACCGCTCATTTATAATATGTTTCAAGAAGAAGACTTCCGCGAACTACTTTTGCAGGCCGGATTTGTAGATTTACAAATGAAAGAAATGAATGTGTGGGAGTCCATCGACGTCTGGATCAATAGTTACGAAACCACGGAAATTCATCGTCACGAGATTCGCGATTTATTTAAAAACGCCCCTACGGAAGTGCGAGAAATTCATCCGTTCAAAATTCTGCCGAACGGTGAGATTCAGGATCTTTGGCGCTGGTGTATCTTCTCGGTGCGTAAACCCAAATAAAAAAGGATGCCTTTGGGGCATCCTTTTTGAGTTCTCAACAGGATCGATTAGCGAAAGCTGGTTAATTGTCCGTTGGTAACGGTGCCATCTTCTTTGCTAGTGGTTTGAATCTGTACCATTCCTAGCGAAACGCGACCAATCCATACCGTGCCATTTTCTGCATCATTGGAGAAGGGAACTGCACAGGTTTCGAAATTTCCTGCGGGTACCGCGATGGACTGCATGGTTCCACCGGCGCTTGCACAGTTGGTCAACAAACCTTCGATGGTTGCATCCGTCA
>CAYZLH010000058.1:0-9781 GCA_964478795.1 uncultured Bdellovibrionales bacterium
AAGTAGCTGAATTCACGAAGAAGTGCGTTACCGTGGGAAATCCACTGCGATTGGTTGATTTTTTTTCGATCCTTGCAAGAATACCAAATATGCAGCTGGAACCCTCCTTGGTTACCCCGTCAGAATTACCCGTTGTCCGAAAGACGGCGCCAACTTTTTTTCATTGGTCCTTTGGGGAAAAGGGCGAACAAAATCCGGTGAAGGCAAAGTCTTGTGCGTTGAAGATTCAGTGGCAAATTTCGACCAAGATCGAAGCGAAATCCTTACGGGAAGAAGTTTATGCCGCAGCCGCGAAGATAAGGCAGAGCCGCGACAATAAAAAGATCGCCCTATTTCATGGGGGAGGTCGAAAGAGTGAAATTATTCTGCGCGCTCTCGCTGAATTTGACTTACCGATAGAAATCTTTTTCCTAGACTTTTGGGGTCTTAATTCTCATTGGAAAACAGAATGGGTAGATCCAATTGCAAAAAAATATGAATTCTCTGTTAACGTTGTAAGTTTAGAAAAAGTAAAATTTTTTCAATTTGCCAAAAAACGGTTTTTGGAATTTGGTATCGAGGGGCCAAATGCCTTAGCAATGGCCTACATGGCGGAAAGCCTACCCGCGGAGTTTTATCCTGTCATTGGCGCGGGTAGTTTGGACCGAACGGGATCGCTCTATAAGGCCATCGCCGAAAGTAATACTTCACCGGGTCGGGGTCGATTTTTGCCATTTTCTAGTGTCCAAATTTTCCCATATTTATGGAACGCAAGTTATGGGCCGGTAGGTGAGTATGCGTTTTTTCAAAGTAATGAAAGATTGTTTCAGGCAGCATTAGCAGAAATTAGAAGCTGGACGTATCCTTATTTGGATCTTTCAGAAAAATATGGTCAGGCTTTTCCAATAGTTCAGCAAAGACCGGTATCCACGAATTGGGATGGAGACGTAGGTCTCAGAGAGAATTTCTTGTTTCGTAAAAGTTTAGAATTTATTGCTCAAAGTAGGCCGGAACTTTCATTTTGGAAAAAATCCGCAGGGTGCTTTGTAGATATGGAAGCATTTTTAGGAACCTGATCTACTATTCCTGTCAAATTCGAAAAGCTAACAATTTTGTCAGCAAAAATCGGATTTTGCAGCTCCTGTAGGAATAGGGCATTTTCTGGATGATTTGCCCCATGAACCGCTCTAGCCGCGTACTCAGAGTCGGTGAAAGTCCCCCAATTTTTAATGCGCGTAAAACGGACCTGATCTACACCAAAGCGTTGTCCAAGTCGGACAAAATCGGCCATTTCGCGCCAGTTATTTTGTTGAACAACAAAGCTAATGATGAAATCTCTAAATTCTCCCGCTTTGCGCCTAGTTCCCAAAAATTCCAAATTTTGAATTATTCTGGAGTAGCTTCCGCCTCGTCGATTGATGAGATAGGTCCGCTCTGTGGCGGCATCGACCGAAATATCTAAGGTATGTATCGATGATCGAATCGCCGACAGTTTCTCCCACCGGTCGGGGGTAAAAAGTTGTCCATTCGTTTGTAGCAAAATATTTAAGTTTGGGTAGTCAGTGGATTTCAGCGAACTTAGTAGGTGAGCAAAATACGGACTGCCTAGTGGGTCCCCACTGCCAGTCAATTTCAAATGCTTTAGTTGGGGAAGGATGTTCATTAAGATTTGGTGAATCTTCGCGATTTTAGGATCGGAGTCGATTTTATGGACGATTAAATCGTGTCGACAAGTGGGGCAAGTCAAATTACAGCTACGGTCGTAGTTCGCAGAAAAAATATTCGGCCCAAAATCTAAGGTGGCGGTCTGCTCATGGGCGGCCGCTAAAAGATAAAATTCCTCAATCTCCGATACATACTGCATTGGCAAAGTATTTCTCACCAAATGTTCACAGTATTCGGCGTTACAGAAGCGAAAAGAGTTATCAAAAATTGACTCCCGAATTTCCTGAGCAATCTTTCCATTCCAAATTTCTTCTATAGGGGACTCAAGTACATTGCCAATTGGTTTGGGAAGCCAAGCTTCGCAGCAGAAGTAACAGTCACCGTTTTCGTGAATTTCGAGCCGGGTAAACGGGTTTTGGCAAAAACGTCGTTGGGTAGTCATGTTCGAAAAAAGTATTCCATGGATAGTGTTAGAAAGCGACCACCGCCATAACGTCGGATAAGGTATATTCTGTTATCTATCCCATGAAATGCGTGAAATGCGCGCCGAGCCAAGCCTTCAGCTGGTCCCTTCAGGGCCCATCGTTTCCAGTTTTTATTGGGGCGCCAGCTTCTTTTAGCTCGCCCTGAATACCCCAGAGCCGAGTTAGTAATCCTGGAGCATGGGTACTAATCCAGGCCAAAGTTAGATACTTAAGCATGCGCCCAATAAACACTATGCCGAAAAGCTGGAACAAAGGCATACCGGCCAGCGCTGCTAAGATGATCGCTGGCTGCTGCATCATCGGGCTCAGCGCCACGGCAAATAGCGCCAAGGTGCCCCACCGATCCATTAATTGATCGGTAACCTGCCAAGTCTTGGTCTGGGCTATATTGGGAAACCACTCCAATAATAAAGGAAGACCGTGAAGTTCCAGAAGATAGCCCAAAACGAGCGCGCCACAAGCTGAACCCACTGTGACCATTAAGGCAATATAGATCCACCGCTTTGGATTTAAGATAGTGGCACTCACCAACAAACCATCGGTGGGAATTACGATTATCAAATTGTCGATCATTGCTAAAAACGCAATTACGGGCGGATACCACCAAGACTGCACGTGCTTTTGCAGAATGGATATCCAATTTCGAATCCGTTGGGGCATGGCGAGCATTGTATGGTGAATTCGAGAAAAGGCGAACTGTTTCCCAAAAAACAAAAAAGCCCCAGGAGTTACCTGAGGCTTTTGTTACTAGCTCAACGCTAGTCCTAGTCAACTAGGCCTTCAATTCGCTGCCAGACTTTTTGAAAACGCGGGTTTTCTTATCGCCTTTTACAACGATTTTTACACGGCCACCTTTGCTGGTTTTAGGATCCACAAGCAACACATTCGAATAATGAATGGGTGCTTCTTTTTCCATGATTCCACCTTGGGGGTTCTTTTGGCTGGGCTTGGTGTGGCGCTTTACGCGGTTTACACCTTCCACCAAAACGCGGGCTTTATCGACGATTAAGCCGATTACTTTGCCTTGCTTGCCTTTATCTTTGCCGGCGATCACTTCGACAAGATCACCTTTTTTAATTTTAAATTTCATGACTTACTCCTGCGCTCTTAGCGTTTTTCCGCATGCCAAGTGTGCTTGCGCACCGCTGGGCTATATTTTTTCTTGCGGAGTTTATCCGGGGTTTTCGATTTGTTTTTGGTGGTTACGTAATTTACGTGACCAGTTTCTTCACACACTAAATAAACGAGGGATCTCATTAGAACGCTCCGTTAGGTAAAAGAGCCAATTGACGAGCGCGTTTCACGGCCGTTGCTAGTTGGCGTTGTTGTTTTGCATTTAATCTCGAAACTCGCGCAGCAACGATTTTTCCGCCGGGAGTTGTAAATTGAGAGAGCATTTCCACATCTTTGTGGTCGAAAATCATGTCCTTCGCAGGGCGAGGACGACGCTTAAAAAAACCTTGTTCAGTAGCCAAGAGAACCTCCATTCAAAATTGCCGCCTCCGGCACCATCCGGGCACCATGGGTAAAAAGAAAGCGGTGAAGGTTGGATATGCCTTAGTTCTCTTCGAAAATCAATGATTTCCCTTCAGTTTGTTCAAGCTACAGGCGCGGTTCCTTGGGGTCAGTAAGTCCGCCGGTCAATCGGCACTACCCCTACCCCAATCATTTGACTAAGCCTGTCAAAGTGCTGGAAATTTTTGCGTTTTTTCGCTCCGAACCCACGGCAAATATGCGATAAATATAGAAAGATTTTCAAGAAAGGAACTCCTGTGGAGAAATTCACTTATTTGAGCGCGCAGAACGTTGGCTATATCGAGGATCTTTTTCAGACGTTTTTGCAAAATCCCAATGCGATTGATCCCGATTGGCGAATGTTTTTTGAAGGGGTGGAATTTGCCAAAAAAATTGGCGGCAGCTCGGCGGATTTCTCCCAAAAAGAATTGAAAGTTTACGACCTCATTCGTGCCTATCGACAGTTTGGGAATCGCAAAGCCAACTTAGATCCGTTGGGAATTCAAAAGCGCACTTTTCCAGAACTCGACATGCGCATCTTCGGCTTAGAGGAAAAAGACCTCGAATCGACTTTTGAAATGGGGGCAGTTGTTGGCCTCAAGGGTGCCAAGTTAAAAGATATTTTGGCCAAATTAGAAGCAACGTATTGCGGAACATTGTCTGCGGAATTTACCGATTGTGATCCTGAAATCCAGTGTTGGGTGCAGAAGGAAATGGAAAAGAGTGAATTCCATCTCGAGGCTATCGAGCGCAAAGAAGTTTTAGCGGCCCTGACAAAAGCGGAAGCCTTAGAAAAATTTATTCATACGCGGTTTGTTGGTGCAAAACGATTTTCGATTGAAGGTGGTGATGCACTTTTGCCCATGATGGAGCATATCTTGCGCGTTGGTGCGAACTACGGATTGATGGAAGTAGTTTTGGGTATGGCTCACCGTGGGCGCGTGAACCTTTTGGCAAATTTTTGCCGCAAACCCTTGGATCTTATTTTTTCGGAATTTGAAGGCGCGTTTAATCCCCATCAAAATTATGTTGCCGATGGTGATGTGAAATATCATATGGGGTATTCGGCGGATCGCGAAGTGAAGGGGCAAAAGGTTCATCTATCGATGGCCTTCAATCCTAGCCATCTAGAGGCTGTGAATCCCGTGGTCTGTGGGATGGCTCGCGCGAAGCAGAGATTGCGCGCCGACAACAAAGATCGCCGCCGTGTGATCCCCGTATTGATTCATGGTGACGCCGCCTTTATTGGCCAAGGTGTAGTGGCCGAAACCCTGCAGATGTCGCTGCTCGAAGGTTATACTGTCGGTGGCACGATCCATATCGTGGTGAACAATCAAGTGGGCTTCACCACCAATCCCGAATATTCACGATCTTCGGTGTATTGCACGGATGTGGCTAAATCGCTGCGCGTGCCGGTGATCCATGTGAATGGTGACGATGCCGAAGCCTGCATTCGCGCTATCGATATGGCGTATCGTTTCCGCCATACTTTCAAACAAGATGTGGTGGTAGATTTGGTTTGCTATCGTCGATTTGGCCACAATGAAGCCGATGAGCCAAGTTTCACGCAGCCGATGATGTACCATAAAATTAAAGGGCACCCTACTCCGCGTGAAATTTATGCCAAGCAGCTTGCGCAAGAAGGTTTGGTCTCCGATGCGGAAGTGCAAGCGCTTTACGAGGCGGACTTCCAGTACAACCAGTCCATGTTGGATAAGGCTCGTAACGAGCAAGTGACGCCAAAATTTTTCACCCTAGAGGGCATCTGGAAAGGTTTACGTCGTCCCAGCACACAAGATTTTTGGTTGAAGGTCGATACCAAGGTGGATCGTACCGTAATTCAAAAAGTGTCTGAGGTTCTTACCTCCTGGCCAGAAGACTTTACTCCACATCCAAAGTTGCAGAAGCTTTTGGAAAGTCGAAAGAAAATGATGCAAAACCGTGAGTTTGACTGGGGCATGGCTGAGCTCTTGGCCTACGGAACCTTGGTATCAGAAGGAATTCCCGTCAGAATCTCGGGCCAAGATGCCGGTCGCGGTACGTTCACTCATCGCCACGCGATTTTTCACGATGTGAATAACGGCACTCGTTATTCACCCTTAAATACGATTCAACCTGACGTGGCCGACTTTGCCGTGCATGATTCTTTGCTATCGGAATACGCAGTGCTCGGATTTGAGTATGGAAATTCCACCACGGATCCACGAGCGCTTACCATTTGGGAAGCCCAATTTGGTGATTTTGCCAACGGTGCTCAGATCATCGTGGATCAGTTTCTCTGCAGTGCCGAATCGAAGTGGCAGCGGATGAATGGATTGGTGCTCTTGTTGCCACACGGATATGAAGGCCAAGGCCCCGAACACTCTAGCGCTCGTCTCGAGCGATTCTTGCAGCTTTGCGCCCAAGACAATATGCAAGTGGCTTATCCCACCACTCCAGCCCAGATTTTCCATTTGCTCCGTCGGCAGGTGAAAAGAGATTTCCGCAAGCCTTTGGTGATTATGTCGCCGAAATCTTTGCTACGTCATCCTAAGGTCATTTCGCCATTGGATGAATTTACCCAAGGAATCTTCCGTGAGGTAGTCCCTGATGCGGAAGCTGCGCAAGATTCGGCGAAGGTGAAACGTGTAGTCCTTTGCACGGGGAAAATTTATTATGAAATCTTGGCGGATCGGGAAGCGAATTTTAACGATGGTTCCACGGCAGTGGTGCGGGTAGAGCAACTCTACCCCTTCCCTGCGGAGCAAATCTCACAGGCAGTTCGTCAGTTTCCCAATATGAAACAAATTCTGTGGGCACAAGAAGAACCAAAGAATATGGGCGCATATTCCTTTTTAGCTCCGCGCTTACAAGAATTGTTTGCCGATTTAGCGGGCAAGGGAATTTCCTTCCGCTACGTGGGTCGCACGGAGCGCGCTAGCCCGGCCATCGGATCCGCAAAAGTACATACCCAAGAACAAAATGAAATCATCAAAGGATGCTTCAAATGAAAGTAGATATTAAAGTTCCCACTGTTGGTGAATCAATCACGGAAGCCACAATCGCCGAATGGCGTAAAAAAGATGGCGACGCCGTGAAAAAGAACGATGTGCTTTTGAGTTTAGAAACCGATAAGGCCACCGTGGAAATTGTGGCGGAAAACGATGGCAAACTCGCGATCTCAGCGAAAGCAGGATCCGTCGTAAAAATCGGTGCCACGATCGGCAGTATCGATACGGACGCGGTCGGTACACAGTCGGCGGCAAGCCCAGTTGCTCAGGCCGCGGCACCTGCAGCCGCCTCACCTTCGGCTGTGCCAAACACAGCCCCTCCGCCATTTTCGGGAACTCCCAAAGCCAATGTGAACGAGGTATTGAGCCCAGCCGTTCGTCGCGTAATTGAAGAGCGTGGCCTTGATCCAGCGATGATCCAAGGTTCGGGCAAAGATGGAAGAATAACCAAGTATGATGCGGAATCGGCTTCCAGCGCGCCAAAATCTGCGCCAAGCTTCGCTGCCACCGCAGCGGCCACCGCCGCTCCTCTGGTAGCTCCAGCTCCCATTGCAGTAGGCGGCTCCCGCAAAGTTCCGATGACCACCATTCGCAAACGCATCGCTCAACGCTTAGTAGAAGCCCAACATACGGCAGCGATTCTCACCACATTCAATGAAGTCGACATGAGTGCTGTGATGGCGGCGCGAGAAAAGTATAAAGATCGCTTTAAAGAGCGATTTGGTGTGGGTCTTGGCTTTATGGGCTTTTTTGTAAAATCCTGTATCCATGCCTTAAAACAAGTTCCTGAAGTAAATGCCTTTATTGAAGGCGACGACATGATCTACCACGACTATTACAATGTTGGCGTGGCCGTGGGCACGGAAAAAGGCTTGATCGTGCCAGTCATTAAAAATGCCGATCAACTTTCGTTAGCGGGAATTGAATTAGCGATCCGTGATTTTGCCGGGAAAGCTCGCGACGGGAAAATTTCCCCCGCCGATATGAGCGGTGGTACCTTGACCATTTCCAATGGCGGCACATACGGTTCCCTTATGAGTACGCCAATCTTAAATCCCCCGCAAAGTGGAATATTGGGCATGCATAAAATTGAGGATCGCCCCGTGGTGGTCAACAAAGAAATCGTAGTGCGGCCGATGATGTATCTGGCACTTTCTTACGACCATCGCATTGTCGACGGCAAGGGCGCTGTGACCTTCTTGGTAAAAGTGAAAGAAGCCATCGAAGATCCACAAAGAATTTTGCTGGAAATCTAAGGAGCGAAACGTGGCAGAGCAATTTGATGTAGTGGTTATTGGTGCTGGCCCCGGCGGATATACAGGCGCCGTTCGTGGCGCTCAGCTCGGATTAAAAATAGCAATCATTGAGAAGGAACCTACCCTTGGAGGCACTTGTCTCAACGTGGGCTGTATTCCATCGAAAGCGCTGCTAGAGTCCAGTGAGCATTTCGATATGGCCAATCACCATTTTGCCGAACACGGAATTCAAGTTCCCGAAGTAAAGTTAGATCTGCCCGCGATGATGGCGCGAAAAGACAAAGTGGTGAAGGATTTAACCAAGGGCGTGGCCTACCTCATGCGGAAAAATAAAGTCTCCGTATTTGAAGGCGTTGGTTCGATAGTGAATCCCAATCAAGTAAAAGTGGTGGCCAAAGATGGCACTACCACTATGTTAGACACAAAAAATATTGTGATCGCCACGGGCTCGGTGCCGAATTCCCTGCCCACGCTGCCCTTCAATGGCAAAACCATTATCACTTCTACCGAAGCATTAAGCTTACCGGAAGTTCCTGAGCACCTCATCGTCGTTGGGGGCGGGGTCATTGGTCTAGAAATGGGCTCGGTGTGGGGCCGTCTTGGCGCCAAGGTGACTGTGGTGGAGTTTGCCGATAAGATTTGTGGCGGGATGGACAAACAAGCCAGTGAGCAATTGAAACGAATATTAGAAAAGCAGGGATTTACGTTTCTCCTTTCTACAAAAGTAATGGGCGCCACGCAAAATGGATCGAAGATGTTGGTCCAAGTGGAAAGTCGTGAAGGCCAAAAACTCCCCGATTTAGAGGGAGATGTGGTGTTAGTAGCGGCTGGGCGAAAAGCTTTTACGGCCGGTGTTGGCTTGGAGAACGTGGGAATTTCCACCGATAAAATGGGGCGAGTAGAAACCGATGAGTATCTTCGCACCCTAAAGCACAAAAACATTTACGCTGTAGGCGATGCCATTGCTGGCCCCATGCTTGCGCACAAGGCCGAAGAAGAAGGCGTGCACGTGATGGAGACCATTGCCGGTGGAAAAGGACATGTGAATTATTTTACCGTGCCAAGCATTGTGTACACGTGGCCGGAAGTCGCTTCTGTCGGCTATACGGAAGAACAATTAAAAGAAAAATCGGTGGAATACAAAGCCGGAAAATTTCCCTTTACTCCTAATGGTCGGGCGAAGGCATTAGGGTTCACTGAGGGTTTTGTAAAAATTTTGGCTGATAAAAAGACCGATCGTGTACTCGGTGTGCACATCGTGGGACCGCGCGCTTCGGATATGATCGCCGAGGCAGTGATCGCGATGGAGTTCGGCGGTAGTGCGGAAGATATTGCCCGCTCCTTCCACGCGCACCCTACTCTCTCGGAAGTGATGCGCGAAGCAGCGCTAGCGGTGGATAATCTTTCAAGGCAGATGTGATTTCCGCGCGGGCTAAAATAAAACTTTGGAATCTTTACCCGCCTTTTATTGGCGCCGGAATAAAAATCGAAGAGGCGGCTAACGATTATTCTTATTTGGTTGCCTCGCTCACTCCTCGTTGGTGGAATAGAAATTATTTCGGCACGATCTTTGGCGGATCCATTTATTCCCTTTGCGATCCTTTTCAAGCAGTTCTTTTGATTCATCGTTTGGGTAAGGGATATGTGGTGAGAGACAAAGGTGGAGAGATTCGTTTTCTGAAAAAGGGCAGGGAAAAGTTATGGGCCCGATTTGAAGTTAACCCCGCTATGGAAAAAGAAATTCGCGAAAAGTCGGAAGAAGTCTTTGAACTAAAATTTCCAGTGGAAGTCAAAACAGCAACGGGCGAGGTGGTTGCTACCGTTACGAAGGTGTTACACTTTCGTAAATTAGGCTCCAGCTAAAGGTAGCACTGCAATTGTGCAGCGAGAA
>CAYZLH010000059.1:0-9754 GCA_964478795.1 uncultured Bdellovibrionales bacterium
CTCCGCAGTTTCCGCAGGAGAATTTAGCAAGGCATCATGCGCAAAGGTTTTTTTGGCCTTATGTACTTGGGTCGATCGCCCACTTTTCTGGGCTAAAAATGGAATCTGTTTATCGTGCAGCTCTCCTAATATTTTATGGATTTTTACTATTCGGCCTCCTGTATGGTCTGCAGTCTCTGGGGATGCCAAAGGATAAATGGGGATGGCCTTTGGTTGTGCTATTCTTGAATCCATACTTTTTTCGCTATTATTGGATCGTGCCGGGGATGTTGGCTGATGTAGCCTTTAGCACTTTCTCGGTTTGGTTGGAAGTATTTGCCATTCGGAAGAAAAACTTGGCCATGTTAGTGTGTCTGGTCGGCGCGCTCATCAGTAGACAAACCACTGTTTTTCTACTTCCCGCGCTGTTCGCTTGGATTTGGTGGAGTCGCGCTAGCAATAGAGCATTTTTCCTCCAGGGGTGCGCACTTTTATTCACATTCACTCTAAGTTACTTGTGGATAAACCACACCGTTACCCCGTTTAGTGATCCAGACAATAATGTGGGAATTCTACTTTCTTTCTTGGCCTACTTACAGAGTGAGCAAGCCTCAAAAATGGCAGTCATTGAATTGTTTGCTAGAGTGATTGTTCCCCTGAGTATTCCGTTGACGTTAATTTTTATGTTTTCTCTGGGGAAAAGGCCATCCAAACCCAGTCTATTTCTCTTGTTAGGGGTCCTTGGAGTTGCGGCACAGCCACTTCTTGGCGGGCCCATTATTACAGGGAAAAACGCAGGACGTTTGGCCGCACTGGCATTACCTTGGCTGGTTTTGGCTCTCGCTAGTTTGCGCATAGCCTTTCCTCGTTGGGGACTAAAATCCAATTTGCTCCTCGGATTTTTTGCCCTGGGATCCTTGCATCATTTATTTAGTTGTCCAGGGCTAGCAAATCAGAGTGTTTTTGTGATCGTTCACTTGATGAGCGCTTGTTTGGTGATGCTGATGATTTACGGATTGCGCGACAAGCCTAAACTTTCGGAATTATGAAGCAGAAAAAAATTCCAGATCGCATACCAAACCCAAACATCACCGCGGGCTAAATTCCCCAGCCAAAAAGCGGTAAATAGAAAAAAGATTAGACTGGAAAGAAAACAGCCTAAAACTATCGGTGAAACTGTCCGCTTCCATTGCCGATAAAATCGCGAAACAAGCCAGAAAGCCGCTGAGCTAAAAAGAAAAATCACTAAAATTCCACCTTCAGCCAATATTTGTCCCCAGGTGCTCATGATGAGCTCTTTACCGCGGTCGCTGCTTAAGGCTTCTTGAAGTTCTTCGCTTTTTCGATCCACCTGTACGTCGCTTTTTCGTAACCAATACGTAAATGAAGCTCCCATTCCCGTACCAACAAATCGGGTTTCCTTAGCGATTTCCCAGGCGATTCCGATGGAGCGTAATCGTGCCAAGTGAGAAGCATCGTGCCAGCCGACAATCGGAAAGATGAGTTCGTGATAGAATTTCTTTTGTTGTTTCTCTGGAAGTAAAAACCAAAATGTAGTCACCAAAAAAGCAAACGAAGCGATGGAAATTCCAATTCCTCGCCACGGAATTTTTCCTTTCACAACCACATAGCAAAATAGGTAAACGCCACCACCGAGGAAAATGGCTAAAAGTCCGGTGCGTGAAGTTGTTAAAAAAATCCCGACGATGATCAGAAAGAGCCCCAAAAGTGGAACGGGGCGAATTTTTTCGTATAAGTAGCTTGGGGCCAAAAAAAGAACTGCCGTCGAGAGAAACGACGCTACGTAGCTGGGTTCACTGGAAAAAGCTGATGGGCGAGATATTCCCCAATTCAGCAATACATCTTGGTTCCACCCAATCATTCCGCCTCGCCAGCCAAACTGGTAAGCAATACTATCAATCATCAAAATGGAGGAAAGAAATAGAGCGGTGACCCAAACCATGTTGATCAAAAACTGACTGGAAACTTTTGTCCGGAGGATTTGCAAACTAAAGCCAATGACCAATAAATGAAAGCCTAACCAGCCAGCGTACAAAAATGTCTTTAGTGGATAGGCGCTCCAAAAAGTGCTGATCGTGTAAAAAACGGCTATTCCGAGGAAAAGTTGAAAAAAACGATTCTGCAGAGCCATTCGGCAAGCCTGCCAACTCGTTTTGGCATCCAACAGAAATAGCGTTAAGAAACAAAGAGAAAAAAGAATTGTATGAGCCTTGAGTGTGAATCCACCGGCGTCCACTTTTAGCAATAGATCCCATGTGCAGGTAAAAAATCCCAAAGCGAAAAGACTCTGGGGAATTTTTTGTAGCCAATTGCTCATACCTACGAAAGTAGCTCAGCTCGGGAAAAAAGGGTATACTGAAACCATCGTAAACAGCAGGAATTTCATAACGTTTTGAAGATCCAAATTTTCCACAATAAATACAAAATCGCCGGTGGCGAAGATGTGATGGTGCAAAGAGAGATCGATTTACTTCGCTCCCGCGGTCATCAAGTGGAAGTGGAGTATTGGGATAATCACGAGTTGAAGGGCTGGAAGTTGGTAAAAACGGCACTAAATTGCGTGGGCTCGCAAGAGTCCAAGCGCCGAGTGGCCGAGATTTTAAGAAAAAATCGCCCGGATCTATGCCACGTTCACAATTTTTTCCCCCAAATTACCCCCACGGTCTACGAGGCGTGTAATGAGGCGCGAGTGCCCGTCGTGCAAACACTCCATAACTATCGGATCCTATGCGCTAACGCACTTTTTTTACGGGACGGTCGGCCCTGTGAATTGTGTCTTTCTGGGTCGCCGTGGAATGGAGTGTTGCACCGATGTTATCGTAACTCAGCTTTGGCCACGATCCCCGTGGTGCAGATGATTCAATCGCAACGAAAAGAAGATGCTTGGAATCAAAAGGTAGATCAATTTGTAGCACTCACCGAATTTGCGCGAGGAAAGTTTCTGCAAGGGGGGTTGCGCGCGGATAAGGTTTCTTTGCGACGCAACTATTCAGAGGATCTTGGACTCGGCTCGCAAAGTGGAGGATACGCAATTTATTTGGGACGGATCAGCGCCGAAAAGGGTTTGCTCAATCTGATCAACTCTTGGAAGGCGGAGTATCCCCAGCTCAAAATCGTCGGCGATGGAGATTTATCTCTTCCTTTGGCGGGAAAAAAGAATATTGAACTCATCAATCGATTGCCCAGAAACGAAGCCATCCAGCTACTCAAAGAGGCTAGGTTTTCTATTTTGCCCACGGAGTGCTACGAGGGCGGAACTCCTTCAGCGCTGATTGAATCTCTGTCAGTGGGCACGCCGATTTTGGCGTCACGAATCGGCGGAATCCCCGAAGTAATTCAAGATGGAGAAGACGGATTATTGTTTTCGCCAGGAAAAGTAGATTCACTGCAATCGGCAGTAGATAAGTTTTTGGCAAAGCCAGATCAAGAAAAAGAGTTTAGCCGGCGTGCGCGTGGGGTTTTCTCAAAACACTTCACGCTTGACCGTGCCTATGAGGATTTGCTGGCGATTTATAGAAAAGTCAACAAGGTCTAAGGCGCAAGGCCACGGCAAGTATCGTTTACTTTTTCCACAGCTACCGCCAACCAATTCGGTGATTCCAGCGTAGGCGGACAATTAGGGTTGGTCGTGAGTCCATATACATTTCGCTCTTTCAATCGTGGCCAATCGGTGCGAAACATTTTTTGGTAGGATACAGATCTCGTGCTGATCTCTATCAAACACCAGATTAATAGAAGTAAAAATGGAGAAAGTGTTTTGCCAAATTTCTTGCGCACAAAATCGGCAAAGGCAAATGAAACCATTAGTAAACCAGCAAAATACAAAAAGCTAAAGGCTGGAACCAAGCTGATTACATAACGGGAAGCCCATAAGCCGCCCTTCATTTTTGAACCGTAAAAATAAATCACGGTCAAGGCCAGCATCGCCAAACACTTCAGCAGTAACCAAAAAATCTCTGGTCGTCGGCGGAAGTACCAACCAGTCCCGAGGAACAAGAAGGGGAGCATGAAAATTAATCCTTTATCAGAAGAATGGTGAAAGCATTTGGCCAATACTTCAAAGATGGCTTCAAAGTAGCGCTCCATGGTGAAATAAAATTGCACATCGTAAGGCATCATCGGTGCTTTCGTCAGATAGAAGAAACTTACGATTCCTGAGGAAACTAAGATCACCAAAGTTTTCCAAATCAAGGATTTGGCCGAACTTTGGCTCGGCATTCGCAAGAAAGCCAAGGGCACCCAGCGGCTAGCAAGCAAAAGTACGAGGAGAATTCCCACTTGGGCATAGCCAGTGTAGGTGGCCAAGCACATCAAGAAGGAAATGACTCCAAATTGCCACCAGGCTTTATTGTCGGAGTCATTTCCAAATAAATCCATGGTGAGTAAAAGCTGAATGGTCGAAAAAGAAACCCAAATTGAATACCCGCGAGCTTCAATGGCGTAGATGTGTAGAAAGGAGTTGGAGTGGTAGAAAAATGCCAATCCCAATCCTATTCCAAATGCCTGCCAAAAGGGCAGTCCGAACCAGCGCTGAAAGCGAGACGTAACCCAAACGAAAAGATACACACTAGCAAGTGCCCAATAGGAAGAATGCACGAAACGAGTAATGAAGCGCAGATCCCAGTGGCGGTGGAGATCATGACCGAGGAGGTCGAAGATCCAGCGATCTATGAGGTAAAAAAGCGGACTAGTGCTAGCTCCACCAATGCTAATTACTAAAATATTGTAATAGGTGGAAAAATACGCACTATAAAGTCCGGTAGTTTCATCATCGTTAAAGGGCTTATTGGTGGCCGCTAGCCAATAGCGCATGCCGAGGAACACAAAAAGTCCCGCGCAGGTGAAAAATATCAAGGCTCGCTGGCGCCATTTATGTGGGGAATTCGAAATCGGAGTCATTCTATGCGAGTTTCCTTTCTGCTTGGATCGGAAGCGAGAGTAACTGCATTCCAAACAAGCGGCAAGCCAACCAAGTCTTCTGGTGTCCTCCTGGCCAAGAGCCATTTCCTTTGTGCATGGCGGTAATTCAATCGGCGATTTCCTCATCAGGAACGTGGCAAGAAATGGGAAAAGATAGTATGAAAAATGAGGTTTCGCCCGGGTTTTCGCCCCTAGCGTCATAAACGAAATTTGGTTTCATTGAGAAAGAGGCTTTTCGTGAAAAAAGCGTTCATTACAGGAATTACCGGTCAGGATGGCTCTTATTTGGCAGAGCTATTGTTGGAAAAGGGCTATGAGGTCCACGGACTCATCCGTCGATCCAGTACCTTCAATACCGATCGAATAGAGCACATCTATCGCGACAGTCATGAGACTGGCGCCAAATTATTTTTGCATTACGGAGATCTCTCCGATGCTTCGAACCTGAATCGGATCTTAAGAAAAATGAAACCTGATGAGATCTATCATTTAGGCGCCCAAAGCCATGTGCGAGTTTCTTTTGATATGCCCGAGTATACGGCCGATGTTACCGGGAACGGAACTTTGCGCTTGCTAGATGCGATTATTGAAACCGGAATTCAAACGAAGTTTTATCAAGCCTCGAGTTCTGAAATGTACGGTTTGGTGCAAGAAGTTCCACAGTCGGAAAAAACACCCTTTTATCCGCGTAGCCCCTATGCCTGTGCGAAAGTTTACGGTTATTGGATTACTGTGAACTATCGAGAAGCGTATAACTTGCATGCTTCCAACGGAATTCTGTTTAACCACGAGAGTCCCCGCCGAGGAGAAACTTTTGTCACCAGAAAAATTACGCGAGCGGTGGCAAAAATTTTGGCCGGCAAGCAAAAAAACCTGTTTTTGGGAAATCTCGATGCGAAACGTGACTGGGGATATGCCAAGGATTACGTGGAAGCAATGTGGTTGATGTTGCAGCAGCCAAAGGGCGATGACTATGTGATCGCCACCGGCGAGACCCATTCGGTAAAAGAGTTTGTGGACGAGTGCTTCGGTTTAGTGGGTCTAAAGCAAGAAGATTTTGTGCGAATGGATGAACGCTATCTCCGTCCCACGGAAGTAGATCTTTTGATTGGCGATCCTTCGAAGGCGAAAAAACAGTTGAACTGGAAACCGCGAGTGACGTTTAAGGAACTCGTAAAAATTATGTTGGTGGCCGATCTTGAGGCAGAAGGACTAGATCCGAAAAAGTATCAGTTACAACCAAGCGCGAAGGGAATTCGCCCGTGACATTTGCCTTGGCTCAAGCCAAAAAAATCGTCGTTACTGGCGGAAACGGCTTTTTGGGTCGTCACGTGGTGGATCAACTTGTCGCCGCCGGGGCCGTACGGGATCGGATCTTTATTCCTCGTTCTGCTGACTGCGATTTGCGCAAAATGGAATCGGCAATGAGTGTGTGTGAGGGCGCCGATCTCGTAGTTCACCTAGCTGCTAAAGTGGGGGGCATTGGCTACAATCGAAAATTCCCCGGTGAATTGTTTTACGATAATGCCATCATGGGAATTCATCTCATTGAGGCCGCGCGCCTGCAGAAGGTGAAGAAAATTGTGGTGTCGGGAACTATCTGCGCCTATCCCCGTTTTACTCCAGTGCCATTTCAGGAAGAAAATCTATGGAACGGCTATCCCGAAGAAACAAATGCTCCCTATGGTGTGGCGAAAAAATCCTTAGCCGTGATGCTTTCAGCCTATCGAGAGCAATATGGCTTGAATGGAGTTTTTGTATTGCCGGTGAATCTCTATGGGCCATGGGATAATTTTCACCTTGAACACGCCCATGTAATTCCGGCACTCATCCGAAAATTCATTGAAGCCAAAGAATCTGGAAAAGACTCTGTGGAGCTTTGGGGTGATGGATCGCCAACGCGAGAATTTCTTTATGTGGAAGACGCTGCCCGCGCGATTTTGCTGGCCACGCAAAATTTTGAATCGTCGGCTCCGGTGAATTTAGGAAGCGCGGAAGAAATCGCCATTAAAGATTTGGCGGAACTCATCAAAAAGAAAACTCAGTTTCAGGGGAAAATTATCTGGAATACTGAATATCCCAACGGGCAAGAGCGCCGTAAGTTGGATACCTCAAAGGCAGAAAAGTATTTTGGCTTTCGCTCCTCCGTTACTCTGGATCAAGGGTTAGAAAAAACTATCGCTTGGTGGAAATCCCACCGTAAAGATTCTTAATCGAGGTATATGCCTGCAGCGATCTCCCTAGAAAAAATTCTTTTAGTGCTCACGGGAATTGTGGGCGCAGGTTTTCTGTTGGGAGAGACAGAGTTCGCAAAAGTTGGAATCCCGCTGCCAATTGCGGGAAACTCAACGGTAACACAACCTTCGCTTTTTATTTTTGAACTGTTTTTGCTGTTTTCGTTTGCCGTTGCGGTTGGATATTACGGAAAGAAGCGAAAATTCCCGAACTTTCACTGGGCACAATTTTCACTGCTTGGGTTTTTACTTGTCTGGGGCATTAGACTTCTTCTGGAGCTTCCTTCTGATCCGCTGGTAGTGCTGCGGAGTTCCTCCTTTGTGTGGTATCTAGCTTTGACCTTGCTCATTTCTCTATTTCCCGTATCGAGCCGAAATTGGGAAAAATTATTCTATTTCTTTTCAGGCTTGGTGATCGCGAATCTCGCCTTTTCTATTTGGCTGTTTATCTCGGTGCGATTTTTTAAAATATTCCCAACGATTGCTTGGTTCTTTTTTGAATACACCGGACCTCGCTGGGGACTGGCCATTGGGGTTTATGGAGCGTTTGCCTACCTTTTGTATTCGCGCAAAAAAATTTCCTTTCTCGGCCTAGCTATTCTCGGCCTTGGTCTGGGAATTGAATTGAGCTCAAAACTTTCGCGAACAAACTTGATAGGATTACTGATAGTAGCGATATTAGTGTTCCTTCTATCGATTCGACAACCAAAAGAACTGTTACTTCGATTTGCCAAACTTATTTTTATGGCAGGAGTGGCCGTACTGTTTTCACAGCTAATTTCTTCGAGTAGTTGGTATCATGAGGTTCAAAAAACCCTTTATGCCGACTACAAAAGAGAATACTACGAAAAAAACATAACACCGCCCACGAATCCCCTCGTGAAGAGCAATCCCGGTGGGTCTGCCGAAGGATTTCGAATTTTCATGTGGAAGGATGCCATCGCTTTATTTCAAAGCCATCCACTGTGGGGGATTGGATTTCGGGAACAAGTGGTGCATCGTTTTTATGTGGGTGGAGAAAAGCAATTTTTGCCGAATACGGGAATTCACTTTGAGCCAGTATTGATCACTTCACCGATCGCTGGCCCACACAATAGCTACTTAAATGCGCTGGCTCGTCTGGGGATTTTGGGAATATTTTTTCTTATTTTTCACCTCGCATGTTTGTGGTTATTGGTGCGCGAAAAATATTTTGCCACAGCTTTCGCTCTGGCGGGCGGAATGCTCTATGCCACATTTAATGTTGGCTTGGAGGGTCCGGCGCGAAGTTTTTTTGTGTTAGTTGCGCTGGGGGTTGCCCTAAAAATTTGGATGGAAAAGAAAAATGCAGCTGCTCCTATCTGAACGTTTTACTAAATGGTCTGCACTACTGGTGGTGGTTTTTTCTATCTTGGCAACTTTGCCCGCGCTCACGATCTGGCTGGGTCTTCCGCCAGAAGGAGACGCCGTTGATTATCGAGTTTCTCTGGTGAAGTGGATGGTGACCCACCATTCAATTCCGAATTGGCGTTTTACGTTTGTGGATGATTATCCGGTGCTGGGCGAAGTGTTAATGGCAATAAGTTATGCCGTTCATCCCAACTTAATGCGACTGGTTCCAATTCTTGGCTACCTAGGCTTGGCCTATTTCTCAGCTAAGATCATCGCCGAATCCCAGACATTTCCACGGTATTCTCGCAGTACAGTAATTCTTTTGGGTGTCGCCTGGGTGCTGGCACTTCGGCCAGTAGCCATACAATCGAATTTACTGATGGTGGATAATCTAGCTTCTTGTTTTCTTATGGGGGCGCTCTATTTTTCGTTGAGGCATAGTTGGAGCTTGGCGGGTCTGTTTTTAGCTTTGGCGTTTTCTGCTCGCTACAGCGCATGGGTAGTTGCTCCGGCCTTCGGCATAATGGCCTGGTATTTGGGTGAGGGCAGGGGCCGTTGGAAAAATCTAGGTCAGGTCACGGCTATTTCTGCGCTTGGGGCCTTGCCGTTTCTCTGGCGCAATTGGCGTTTGAATCACAATCCATTTTACCCAATGTTTGATCATCTTTTTAACGGCACGGAAGTAGACATTGCCTATTTTATCTATGGGCGGGGTCGGGATTTGCTCTCATTTCTTTTGCTTCCTTACGACATACTCTATACCAACTCCTTCAAACAGGCCTATTTTGATTATACCGTTGGGAAGCTCTTTTATTTACAGCTCTTCATTTGGATTTTTGTGTTGGCTTGGAAGCGTCCGACCGCAATTTTAAACACAAAGCGATCCCGAGCAATTTTCCTTTTTTGTTTCGTATTCACAGTCTGCTGGTTTCTTGGATCACAGCAGATGCGCTTTTTTGTGCCGGTCTTAGTTTTGATTAACCTAGCAATGCTGGCAGCGATCTTGCGGAAATTACCACCAATTTGGCTTACGGGTTTGGTGGTGGTTGGTGTTTTCTCCATTTTATCCATTCAGAAAGATTCTGTGCTAATTGCCATGGGTAAAAAAGAAAGTCAGTTTGCAGGAGGAATTGCGGTAGCAAAACAATGCTTGGCTGAGGTTCCTTCCACTGAGGTAGTGGGCTTTTTCAAACGTCAAGGAATCCTCGGTTTTCTAGATCATCCCTTCC
>CAYZLH010000060.1:0-9713 GCA_964478795.1 uncultured Bdellovibrionales bacterium
ATGAACAACACGAACAACATGAACAACATGAACAAGATGAAGAAAAGAAAAAACAAGTTTCACGAACTCTGTTTAATTTAGGGAGCACGGACTTAAAAGGGAATGAATCTACGCGAAATCTGTTGCTGGATTTGCAAAACAAAATGCCTAAAGAATTCTCCGCGATCAAAATAGAACGCGAAAGGCTATGGAACAGCTCCATGGGCGGCTATACATCTCAGCCAAAGGAGCGTGCTAGTAGTCGCCCGTTTTTCTCAAAGTTACATGATTTTTTACAAAACTCTGAGCAACGCTTCCTACAGTTTCAAGAGTCGATGCGAGAAAAAGCTCTATTCCATGCTCACCGGCACCAAAGCTGCGGCAATCTCAAAAAATAGATCCATTTATCCACTACAGCTTGTGGCCCACACGGCACAAAACAAATGAGTTTATTTTTTTCATTTTTTTAGCTCGTCTTCCGCAGGGGACTTGAAATAGTCCTTAGTTATCAGCGCATTGAAGTTTTTGTGAATTTCTCGGAACTATCTTTTGGCCTCACTCGGAAGCTAAATTCAGGAATAAAGATAGCTATATCGCCTCGATGTGTTACTCTTAGGGTTCAATTAATGCTTTCTTTGAGTCTGCGAGCGTTGTGCTCATATCCTCTTAGTGGCCCCCAAGCCTTATAGGAGGATACAATGGGTAAAAAATTATACGTTGGCAACTTGCCATATTCTGCAACTGACTCGAGTCTAAGTGAGTTGTTCTCTCAACATGGTGCAGTGGTTTCCACCACAATCATCACCGACCGCGATTCTGGTCGAAGCAAAGGCTTCGGTTTCGTGGAGTTTTCTGAGGACCAATCGGCTACCAATGCCATGGAAAGCTTAAATGGCTCCATGCTTGATGGTCGTGCTCTCACTGTTAACGAAGCAAAACCCCAGGCTCCTCGCGAGGACCGTGGTCAGAGCTTCAACCGCAGAAACCGATACTAGCACTTGGCTCGCTCAGATCTCATTCCCGCCAATGGAAAAATCACAGATGTATCTGGTGGCGGGAGCTATCTCATTCTTTTGGAAAATGGCTCGCAAATACGAGCCAGACTTTGCGGAAAAATGAAAAAATTCAAAATTCGAGTTCTGGTCGGCGATAAAGTGATCGTAGGGCTATCGCCCTACGATGTTTCGCATGGCTTGATCACACACAGAATTAAATGAAACAGGGGAAAGCTATGACAAAGAATCTAGTAACAGTGGCCAATAAAGGAAAATACAAATGTAATTTGTGCCGATGCACCACTTCACCAAAAGATGGTGACTGGTTCGAGGTAGTTTCCGGCAACAATCAACAAGTATTCCTTTGCAAAGGCTGCGAAACCAGTCACAAGATGGAATACCGTCGCTACACCACTCAGCGTTTCTAGGCGCTAAGTCCTCTCTTTTTACTGGGCTCCATTTCCAATGGAGTCCAAATTCTCTTCATAGTTCTATAAATTTGGCCATTGCCGTCCTTTCTCTGAGGCGCTAGCCAACTAGCAATAATTACAGCGTAATTTAAGATCCAAAAAAATCTTTGACTCCGTACTAAGGTACGGGGTGTATGCTGTATTCATGTTAACCATTGGAAAAATTGCGAAGGAAGCAGGAGTCGGCATCGAAACCGTTCGTTTCTATGAACGCGAAGGACTTCTCAAACAACCAAAAAAGACGCCAGGCTCGGCTTTTCGCCTCTACGGAAAGGCAGACGCGCAAAAAATTCGTTTCATCAAACGAGCGCAGGAACTGGGATTCACACTCCGGGAAATCAAGGATCTAATCAAACTAAATTCCCAGCGCTCGGCTACTTGCGAAGATGTGCAGAAACGCGCCCGTGATAAGCGGAAACAAATCGAACAAAAAATTGCCGACCTAGAGCAAATGAAACAAGCGCTTGTTCTGCTCGAAAAAGCCTGTGCCGTTGGCCCGGAAATGATGGCCTGCTGTAAAATCGAAGATTGCCTAGAAGGCAAATGTGAAACAGATCAACCAAAAACAGAAAGGAACCGAAAATGAAACGTTTTCATATTCATATCGGAGTAAAAGACCTAGATAAATCCATTCAATTCTACTCGGCACTTTTTGGTGCCGAACCGGTAAAACAAAAAGAAGATTATGCCAAGTGGATGCTTGCCGATCCCAAAATAAATTTTGCTATTTCGACCCGCACTAACCAAGGCGTAGATCATCTCGGCATTCAGGTAGATGAGGAAGTCGAATTAACCGAACTCACAAATCGTTTGAAAAATGCCCAGCTGAAACTATTTTCCGAAGGCGAAACCACTTGCTGCTATGCCAACTCGAAAAAGGCTTGGGTAGAAGATCCCACAGGCATAGCTTGGGAGGCCTACCACACCATGAGCGACGCGGAAGTCTACTCAGCCAAGGCCCAATCGGAACAAGCGAAATCAGCCAGTGAATGCTGTGTTCCGAAAGCCTCGACTCGCGCTAATAGCTGCTGCTAGTGGGCTAGGCCCAGCGGAACTCGTTGCAGATAGCGAATATTATCTAGGCTCTCTTGAGGATTCGGTGCAGTTTCTCTCATCAGGGCCTGTTGTAAATCTTTCGGCAAGCTTTCATAAACTGCCTTGAGGTTTCGTTTTCTCACGAAGTGGCCTAGGCCATACCAAAATTTTGGTAATAGCTCGGCAAATTTCTTTTTCTTCAACTTATATCGACGAGCTAATTCAAGCTCGATGGCGTACACACTAAAATTTGTTTCTGCTAGCGGCTCGACCCGTAAGAAATCCTCATGAATCAAGGCTGGTAAATCCAAAATAAAATTTCTTACGGTGTCTTTTGGCACCCGCTGAACGATACTGCGGATGAGGTGATAAACGATATTCTCCGCTAATTCTCCCTGTATCCCAATCTCATCAGCAAGAATTCGGTTGAAGCGATTAAACTGCTCTTCTCGTTGCACCTCTGATTGCTCAGAATCCATGGACGGCGAACGCATGCGATTGGGTAACTGCCGACGAAGAATTCGCTTGAGTCCGGACAGTTCTGTTTCTTCGGCTAAGATAATTTCATCGAAAGTGTAGATCCCCACGCATTTTTGCGAGCCGCTGGGATTCTCATGGATGATGGGCACTCGCCGCACACCATACTCTTGCATCACCTTGAGTGCGGAGTCGACATCTTGGCTATCATCAATATATTTCAAATCACTACTCATTACTTCTGAAATAGGGGAATGCGCATTCAATCGTTCCCCCAAGATTCCGCAGGCTAAATCGCGATCGGTCACCATCCCGACCATTCGCCCACGACCATTACTAACTACCGCGTACCCACAGTTTCTTTCATTCATCGACCGCGCTGCTTCACAAGAAGGTGTTCCTTGTTCCAGCACCAAAACACTACGGCTATGTCTATTCATAATTTCTCCCCCCCCAAAGTTTAATCTCTAAAGTGCAATTGATGTGCCACGAACGAGATTCGCCAGACAAAACTTGAGTAGCCTTTCACGCAAGATAGTACCAAAAATACGCACGCGTTAGAGCGAATCAGCCCCACAGATGAGACCTTTTCGAACATTCACAAAAGAAATTCTAGTCAGCAAGGATTTAAACAACGCTAGCGATTTGGCATAGCTGATGCACAACTGATTTTCAAATGTGGATCGCGGCGATGCAATCCGATTTTCTAGTGGATGGAAGTTCCACCGATAGAGTTACCTAGTTTCTATTGAAGTCGCTATCACTGTAGGGTTTGGCAACAAATCCTACAGAAGCTGGTAGAACAAGTCTCTACCATACCTTAGTAGAGATTCGACGATTCGATAGGTTGCAGCTAATTAGCGAACTTGTGTAACCCAGACTCTTCTGCCCGAAAGGTAGCAGAAGAGGAAACAAGCCGAGCTCGACCACTAAGAGTGAAGGCCGTGCCGTCAGCGAAGAACTAGGTGAACGCACCTGATGGTTGTTTATGGGTTACGAGAGGCGACATGTCGAAAAAGAAAGGCGAGGTAAGCACGGAACCAATCTGATTTCTTTGCTCTCCTGCAAAAAAAGTCAGACTGGGGCGGAAGTGATCGCAAGCAAAAGTGAATTTGGGTAACGAACGCCAGATTTACGCGAGGATCTCTCGAAATTGTGGTGTCCAAAATTTCGAATATGGACGCTAGGCATCGGGTTTGAGCTTTGAATTTACATAAAGCGATTGGAGAAAGAGCTCTATTTAAATTTTAAGCAAAAACAAGTTGTAATGCAATTTTGACAGCCGAACTGGGGAAATCCCAATGTACGGTTGGTGAAAGTGGGTGAGGGAATCGTCGGTTACGTTTCATTCGTTTGAAACACTGATGCGCTCTCATCCACTTTTTTTATGATACAAATACCTGCCCTTTGACTGGTAGTTGTTTGACATTCGATTCCCGCACTCGTCCAGGAATTCGAAAAGAAATTCTACACCCACAACCCACTTCACTCTCGGCCCAAATTTTCCCGCCGTGGGCCTGCACGATTCCCTTGGCGATGGCCAAGCCGAGCCCCGTGCCTAAAGATGCTGTATCTTTCACCTGCCAAAACCGTTCAAAAATATTTTGCAGATTATCTTTAGTGATACCCGGCCCGGAATCTTTCACGGTCAAAATGAAATAATCTTCTTGAAAGCCGGCAATCAACTCAATGGTTCCCCCGGGTGGTGTAAATTTCACCGAATTCCCGAGAATATTCGAAAGCGCCTGAATGATTCGGTCACGATCGCAGTACAATTCGTCGGTTAAATTGGAAAACTTAGTCTGCAAGATAAGACCTTTTGCTTCTATTTCCATACGAAAAATTTCGGGAATTGTCTGTAATAAATCTTTTAATAAGATGTTTTCCCGTCGCACTGAAAATGTACCACCGTCAATTTTTCCACAATCTAATAGATCTTGAATGAGCTTCAGTCCACGATTTCCCGCTAAGCGGGAGAGTTTTGCATACTTTTGAATCAAGCAATTCCCTTGAGAATCTGTACTTTTATCGGGCTGGATCCGCTCCATCATTTCGGCAGCAAGGAGCATTGTGGAAATTGGTCCACGAATATCATGGGCCACGATCGCTAGAATCTCTTCTCTGGCCTGAACAGCCTTTTGAGTTTTTTGATAAAGTCGTGAGTTAACCAAAGAAAGTCCGTAAAGTTTACATAGATCTTCAGCGAAATGTAAATCCTCTTCCACATAGTTACGGGATCCTTCAACTAAACCGAAAAATGCCACTCCTATCGAATCACCTTTATGAGAAATTGGCGCCATTATAAAGGAGGTTGTGCCAAGCTTTTCAAGCAGCCCAAGATATTCTTGGCTAAGATTCAAATCTTCGTAACGCGATCGATCTACAGCACTCACAAGAAGGGGAGTATTACTGTGCAGAGAATAGATCATCTCATCCAGTTTAAATTTGAAATCCCGATTCCCCGCAACGATTTGTTCTAAAATCCTATTTCTACTGGGATCTTTGTGCAAAATCGCGGCAGATTCAAAATTATCTCCTTCGCGATAGGAGACTACGCACCAATCGGCAAATTTAGGCACTGTACATTCTGCCATTTGCCGGGCCGCAAAGTCGTCACTAAAAAACCCGTTTAGTCGAAACGAGAGTTGTTGGATTATTTCCGCTCGTTCTTTTCGTTGGAACTCAATGGAAACATCTTCATTTACGGAAATTGCTCCATGTTGTTTTCCTTCGTCGTCTAAAATTGGAACAACCGAGTTCAATATTGTTTTTTTCCTGCCATCCAATCTTTTGATCTCCACCACCTGATTGAGAATCGATTCACTGGAACGGATACAGTTTCGTAAAGCACCTCCGTGTAAAAGAACTTCGCTACCGTTTTTCAGTTTTCCCCGTAAAAGGTGAACATTCTTTTCTAAAACGCCTGGTGTAGCTCCCCAAAGCGAATAACAAGCTTTATTGCCGTAAATTATATTTCCGGTCTCATCAGTGAACCAGATCCCAATCGGGAGATTTTCGAGCGCTAGATTCAGAGTCTTTTCGCTATTCTTTAGCTTTTGAAGAATTTCCTTTTGATAAGATAAATCACGTAAAATGCAGATGATGGAAATACCAGTTGTTTCTCCGCTTGGACTCAATGAAATTTCTACGGGGGCCAGCGAACCATCCTTCTTTTGCACATACACTTCTGAATCGGTGCCAATGGTCATTCGCCCGGGACATTGGCGAAAATTCCGATACAGACGAAAGAGAAATTCCTTGTGTGCCGGAGCAATGAGCAAGTGAGCTGGTTTCCCAATTATTTCATTGGCCTCGTAGCCAAAAAATTGCAGGCCTTCTTGATTGATCAAGGAAATATTGCCCTCGGTATCCACGTGCACAATTGGATCGGGAGCAATTTCAATTAGCCCCAGATATTTATTTTTTAGTCTTCGATATTTGGTTTCAGACCGCAATCTGGTTAACTCTTCAATGTGAAGAAAGCGGAGAGTATATAATACGGCAAAAACTAAAACTGCTTTGCCAACGGTTGATGTCAATGCTGTTTTTATCGACTCTCCATAAAAGTGCGAAATCATTCCCATTCGGAACAAAACTTCGAATGTTGCCGGAACAATTACCACCGTTAGCACAAGTCGGCGACCGAGTTTTGAGCCTATCGTCTCTCCATTTAAGAAGGAGAGTGGGCCATGATCCATGGTGGCGCCAGCAATGGATACGGAAAGAAGAATGAGCGAATAACCAAAAACTAAAATTGCATTAGAATCATGGCTATACATCTGTACAAAATACATTTTGGTTTGATCACTATATAAAGAGGAGGTGATTAAAAGTCCCGAAAGAAACAGCAGACTGGAAATACTCAAACAAACCGCATTTCGCCAGCCGTTAGCAGAGTTCACGCAGAGAATTGCTAAACTTCCGGCAAAGAGTAGGAAATTAAAAAGCTGCGGCGAGAAGATGAAATTCAATAATGAGAGAAAATAGACGAAGCTGACTATAGACTGTGAGAATTGAAAGGATATGGCGTTTTCACTCCGTAAACGCTGCAGGAGCATGCTGATGCTGAGAAAGATAAACAGAATCGAATGAAACTCTTCTGTTACAAGAAAATAGTTTGCTGAATTGCGATCTTGAACCCACGATACAACTAGAATCATGTTCAGTAAGATTACGATGTAAAGTGGCCATGTTTGGACATGAATCCCCAAAAACGACTTTAGAGCCGTTTTTTCATAAGAGTCACTGAAGAACTTTCGCATTACAAACCCCCGTGATGATCAACTCGTGACCCTTATAGACTATGGATACCTAAATTGCTTATATTTATTTCAGATATATTTTGTGTGCCATTCAATATCGCATGACGATCAGAATGTCCCAACTTGATCGTGTTTTCAGTCGAATAGTCTCATGACTCTAGCTTTTGCAAACTCAACTAGGCGGAGCTTTGTCGTCGATGATGGCCAGACTCTTGCACTTACACAAACAACCATTCCAGATCTAATGGAAGTGGCGAGTGAATACAAACTAGGAAAGAGTAATGAGTATTCTTATGGCGATTATTAGTTGGGTAATTGTAATATCTGTCGGATTGGGCTGGTTAATCGCTCTGATATCGCCATTTATAGTCAGTATGTTTTCAGTTGTAGCTGCTCCGCCTTTGCTCACTTTTCGGCTGCCAATTATTAGAAAGGCAGTAATCGGATCTGAATTCAAGGCGCTACTCATTGATGACCAACCTTCATCGTTGATTGTTTTGGAGTATATTTTCAAGGGAGTGGGAATTGACTACAAAGTGGTTAAATCTGGGATGGAAGCAATTCGCGAGATGAACCGTACGGTCTATAATCTAGTAGTGATTGATTATGATATGCCTGTGATGAGTGGGGCTGAGACACTTGCCATTGCTGACCGTTATCTTAATAAGAGAAAAAAGGAATCCAAATTAGTAGAGTACAATGCCGTTCCGGTTATTGGTTTCGCCACTAACCAAGGAGTATTTGCTAATTTGCCAAACATGAAGCGCTTTTGTGTGCAGAATACTTACAAAAAGGATTCTAATTACGCCTACTTGAAGAGAGAGTTTGGCAGATATTTACCAACTCTTTCGTCCGCGTCTTGAGTTGCTGAGTGCAGGAGGGATAATGGCACATTGGAAAGTTAAGGTAGATCGCGAGTTGATACCATTAGTTCCGGAATTTCTAGTGAATCGCTGGGCCGATCGGAAGTCGATGGATATTAGCGTACGTAATAAAGACTATGATGCATTAAAGGATCTAGGCCATTTATTACAGGGTGCTCCTGGGTGTTTTGGCTTCCACTATTTAGTCAAAATAGGCAGGAAGATCGAAAAAGCCGCCGAAAATAAAGACTTGTCACAGTTAATAGACTGTCAGCGAAATTTTGAGTCGTTTTTACAGAATCACACTGTGATTGAACGTGAAGAACGTTGAGATGGAGAGTCCAGGGGTAAAGATCCTTTGTATTGAGGATAATCAAGAGTATCTGGCCCTCATTGTTGGTCTCTTGGCGAATTCTGGAACCACGGTATGTTCGTGCCAAACTGCGGAATCTGCTTTGCAAATATTGTCGAACGAACCAATTAAATTGATCCTCCTAGATCTTCATCTCCCAGGAAAGGGCGGACTATTTTTATTAGAGTCCTTGGCGCGAAGCTTTACTTGGAAGACTATCCCCGTGATTATTTTGACAGCGACGGAAGTGCAGCCATTGCCGCAATATCCTCAGGTGGTCGAATGGATCTCGAAGTCAACGGAAGCAAAAAAGCTATACGAGAAAATTTGTTTGTTCTCATATAAATGAATGGAATGATTCCGTTAACTGGTTTCGATTAAGGATTGATTTTCCTTGCTGCTGAGGCAATCAATACTCCATGACGAGCGTCGTAAGAGGCCCCGTCTATGTCGTAATGACCGACTTTGTCTTGACGTGCAATTTCTTCTGATTTTTTCCGCTGCCGTATTGGGAACTTTCCAATCGATAGCAGCCTTCGTTGAATGCTTAAGCGAAGCGGGGATTGGCTCTCTAGTAGCGATATAAACCTTTTAAACATAAATTCCTTTTTAGTCTCGAGCGATCTGGCCAACATAAAGTCGGAATCGCAGTTGCTTGTGCTATCTCTTCCAGCCGTTAAGATAGCCACAAGAAAAGTAGGTAGTTAGGAAGCAAATCGTTCTCTTCGCATATCTTCAATCTCTAAATGACAGTGGTTACAAATCGTCAGTCCGGGTGAGAGTTGGCGAAATCTTTGGCCACAGAAACTGCAAACTGCTTCCATCTCACGATGTAACCGTTTCTTAAAAAAATGTTCCTGATTGTTAAATTTCGGGTGCGTTTCATTTAATGATCTTTTCATTTGGTCCTCCGTTAGTTTTGTTGACGTCATCTATTGCAAGTGAGAGACCAAGTTTAGAAATGCTGAAATCGATCTTCGATAGTGGGCTATCAGTGATTTGTAAAGAATCGCGGGAGTTGTGGACCCATGCATGAGTTGCAATGTCTCGCGCGATCGAGAATTTCTATCCCTACGAAAGCATGAGCTCGATGAGGAAGCGGAACGATCATTGCAATAGAATGACTAGTGTATTCTATTCCAGGAGGTTTCTATGCCAATTCATGATCTTTGTTTTCGGGATCCTATTTCAGTTTCGAGCGATGCCTCTTTACTGGCTGCTGCCAAAAAAATGAAGAAGAATGATGTAGGCGCCGTGGTAGTAGTGGATGCCTTGGGAAA
>CAYZLH010000061.1:0-9689 GCA_964478795.1 uncultured Bdellovibrionales bacterium
TTACAAATGCTCTTAAGAGAATATTCTTGGCGAATTCGAGCTCCGCAATCAAAGGGGCTCTGGCGCTGGAGAATTTCGCTAAGTGCGGCAGGTATTTTTTCAATGATTGGCGAAACGTTAGCGCGGGGAGCGATGTCACCAAAGTTACTGGCCTTCGCCGCATCTAGATTCGCTTCCTGAATCCATCCGTGACAATAGGCCTCTCCCAAAGCCACAACTTGTTTCCCGGCGGCCAAACTTTCAATCGCGATTCGACCCGAGGCGATTACGATTCGGGCGTTACTCAAAATCTTTTCTAAATCGCTGCGATCTACGTACTCATAGATGTTCACGCGATCCGGCCAACGATTTTTGGCAATCTCTAGTTGTTTTTGGGCTTCACTGCTTAATTTTTGAATGGGTCCGCCCACAATCGTAAACGGCTCCGAAAACTTTTCTAGTAAAAGCAAAAGGTGTTCCGCCAAAAATTTTGAGGCGGCCTCGCCTTTTGGGCCAGAAGTTCTTCCCGCCAGCACGATTCCGTTGTTACCCGTCGGAACTGGGAAATCGGAAAACCCGTTGGGTATACTGTGTACTCGGGCGGAGTTTAGCCCCACTTCGTTGATGAGGTGCTGACGAATATTTTCGCAGACGGCAATCGTCTGTTGACCGTAGACAGAATAAAGCTTGGTGGAGAAATGCAGATGTTGGCGGCCGTGAACAGTAGAAACATAACCACACGATTCAGCTTTGCTTGCCCAATGGGCAATCCAGCTGGAGGCGCGCGAATGTGCATGGATCACATCGATCTGATTTTCGCGGAGAAACCTGCGGACATCGCGTAAATTTTTCAGTCGCTCAGGCCAAGAACGCCGGGCGATCGGTAAGGCTAGATAAGGCAAATCATGAGGAATATGGATCCGGTCCGAAATGAGAAATGCTTGATGACCCTGCCGAATTTGTTCCTGCGCCAGCTGCACGGCATACACTTCTGCCCCGGTGAGTTCAGTTTGGGAAAGGAGGTGCAGAATTCGCATGGATGCATCATATCAATGGTTCGGCCAATTTGAATCTTTCTTGCGAAGAATTTTCGGAAATTTTCCATCTGCGGTCATCTTGTGATTCAATGAGTTAAAGGAATCTGCCATATGGAAATATTAATCACAGGCAACCCCAAAGAAGGCTTGGCACAGGCTCTTCAGGAAGAGTTTCCCCAAGCGAAGTTCATTAGTCGCGCGAACGGGTATCAGTTGAATTTAGAAAAAGATCGCGAACGAGTGGCCGAAGAAGTGCTAAATTTCGATATTTTTATCAATAATTCTACGCTTTCCAAGTTTCACCAGGTTTTGCTCTTAGATCGGGTGTTTCGTTCAGCGCAGGAACGAAAGAAAACTTTGCATATTGTCAATGTTGGTAGCACCGTGGATCGAGGTTATGAGCCGGGTCGAGTGTATGGATATGAAAAAAAGGCCTTGCGGGAGATGTCGAATCAACTGGCTCAACGGGCTAATTATTCCTGTGGCCCAAGAGTAAGTTTAATTAGCTTCGGCGATTTAGGTAATGGATCTTCGGTCGTGTCTGAACAACGACGAATACCGATGACAGTTGCGGCAAAGTATATTCGGTGGATTCTAGATGTTCCGGCGGAATTATTGGTGAACGAACTCTGCTTGGAGCCTTGGCAGATGCGTTAGTTGCAAAAAATTGAGTTCCAAACACAGGTCCGAGAGAGAAAGATTACGCTTTCGATTGAAAAAATCCGTCGATCTCTTGGCCAGTTCCAAAAGTTCGGCTGTGACTTCGAATGGACGTTCTAAATAGTTGGCAAAATGAACTAGATCGGGATTACTCCAGTTCGAAAGTTCCATCTCCTTCCGGATTTCTGCAGCTATTCGTTGGCGGAGGGAGAGGGGAGCAACCAAACACGATTGTTGTTCGGGCATACTCACGATTTGGTCAAAGCGAAATTGAAATTTAAGATGAGAGTGTTTTTGTTGTAGCTGTTTTCCCCAGCGCAGAAAATTGGGAAGATCAAAAAAATTATAGAGCCCTGGCGAGAAAAAAATGGATACCAGAATGTGGCGCTGCAAATGTTTCAAAAGGTCGAGTTTTTCTTCCAGTTTAGCAAATGAAAATCCACGCACGTATTCATAAATGGGCCCAACTCCATCAATACTGATATCTAAAGATCCACTACGAAACTGGTTTAGTTTTTCTAGGAAATTTGCCGTCAGCAGAGAACCGTTGGTAGCGACACATACATCGCAATTCGGATTGATGTCGGCAAGTTCCGCAAGATATTTATGAAATTGCTGATCGTAGAGCGGTTCTCCGCCAAGCACCTGCAACGTCTGTATCGATTTCGATAGCTCTAAAAGCTTTTGTCTTTGCTCAGTGGAGATTTGAAATACTGGTTCGGCCGAACTTTTTGTTTGGTCTACGTTCTGTGTGTATTCGTCGACCATATTTCGCCAGGTGCTGGAATATTCCGCCGAACACATGCTGCAGGTAAAATTACAGCGATTGGAAAATGCTAGTTCTAGGTGAATGGGTTTGGCGGAATGAAGATCCTCTGCGGTGGCAAAAAGATTTTTTCGCTTAACGTGTTCCTGAATCTTTAAGCGCTTACTGTGGCGACCCTCGGACTCCTCGAACAGGCAAAGACTGCATCCAGGCGGGGGAGTATTGGCCAGCAGCTGTTCTTTCAGGCGTAGCAGTGAATCGCTGTTAACGAGTGCCGTGTGATCGATTCGTCCCAATGACTCTTGAAAGGCCCCACAGGGTTTCCATTCTCCATCCTGGCGCAGGGAGACTCCCAGCCATGGCGCATAGCAAAAAGGGCGATTCATAGGAGCATTCAATCAAATTTTGCGGAAGTTGGGAATGAAATATCTGTTTGGGCCCGATAAGAGGCGTGATTTCATCCTATGCATCCAATTAAAGAATCTGACAGGCCTCAGAAAACTCCAGGCGCGGAAGACGTGGGTATAGCTTACTTTCATCCCCATAGCCTAAAGTGCATATAAAATTTGAACGCCAGGAGGTGCCAGGGAAAAAACTAGCATCTAACTTTGCCGCGTCAAAACCAG
This sequence comes from uncultured Bdellovibrionales bacterium, assembly GCA_964478795.1. Lineage (GTDB taxonomy): Bacteria > Bdellovibrionota > UBA1018 > CAIPTA01 > CAIPTA01 > JAKFYM01. The sequence continues at coordinate 3,069 of CAYZLH010000061.1, forward strand.
ACATTGGTCCGCAATCGAGGCCTAGCGCTCGGGCGGCAATCATTAAATATGCGCCCTGCAATGATGAGTTGCGAAATGCAGTGGACTCAATCAAAGCGGTATTTCCCTCAAACCAAGATTTCGCGTCCGCGTGGGGAAAAAGTTTTGGCAACTTCTCATAAAACTCACGGTCTTCGGCAATGATCACGGTTACAGGAGCGGACTTTACCTTATCGATATTTCCCGGAGCTACCGCGCCGAGAAGTTTCTCTTTTGCCGCGGGACTTTTCACGAATACAAAGCGACCAGGCGATCCGTTGGCGCTGGTCGGTCCCCATTTCAAAAGATCATATAAAGAATTCAATGTCTCCGTGGAGACGTCTTTGGGGAGAAAGCCGTTATGGGTACGAGCCTCTGTAAATAGTTGTTGTAAGGAGGCTTTGGACAGTGACTCTTTCATAAACGAATCTCCAAAAAAAAGAGAAGGGATAGTTCCCTTCTCTTTTAGCACAAATACAGGCAAACGCTACTATCGGCAGCCCAGCGGACGGCAGGTCCACGGACGAGCACTATTTCGCTTACAGAAACGTACTGCTTCATTTTGAATCGCTCGTCGCGGAGCAAAACCAGAAACGCGGAATGTTACACCGCGAGCATTTCGTGCGTAGCAAACGTTGCTATGGCGAAAAATGGGAAATGGGAAATTTCTGTCGGGACGATGTCCCCAACCGGGGCGACCGGGATGACCATGATGCCCGCCTCTTCTGTGAACATCAAATTCTAAAGATTCGTCGTCAAGAGACAACGAAGAATCCAAGCTACCGAGTTCCTGGAAAACGTCAGAAGGCATTTCGCTTTCGGTTTGATAGGCGGAAAGGTCGAGTTCTTCCGTTTGGGCTACGGAAATTGTGGGTAATAGGGCTACTGTGGTTAAGATCAGCCATTTCATGGGTTATCTCCTTTGTTGTTAGTTGTCTATTTGCGAAATGTAAGGTCACTTGATTAAACGAAACGGTCAAGAAAAAAATCCTACTTCACCGTGAGTGGGAAAAGAATTACGCGGTTTTGTCGGTGCTGTCAGTTGATATTTTAGGAAGATTATTATTGTCATATCAGTAGGTTATTTTTTCTGCAGGTAGGCGGAAAAAAATACAATTGCCTTACGACAAAAAACTGACAGGCTTTTTACCGAGATGAAATCGATTGCCAATCATTTCATGAAAAAAAATTAATATTTTTCCCATAGCAGAAACTGAAAAAACCTTCTTATACTGCTGATCATGCAAAAAATATTTATTCTATTCCAGGGCCCCAAGGGCAAGATTGCCTTATTCGGTTTTCTCTTTCTCACGCTAGTTGTTGTATTTCATAACAAGCGTCAAGACGTGCAAAAGGCCAAAAAAGGAAGATTGGTTGAAGCAATTTATGGCCTCGGCACAGTGAGTGCTGAGCAAGTTTTTACGGCGAAGACCGGAGTTAGTTTGCAGTTGCAACAACTCCCAGTAAAAGAGGGTGATCGCGTGAAGACAGGGCAAATGTTGGCGCGATTTGAAGAGTCCACTCTCTATGCTCCCTTTGATGGCACAGTGACGCAAATCGGTTTCAAACCGGGGGAAATTGTATCTCCGCAATCGCCGGTATTAACCATTACCAACCTAGATCGATTGTATCTCGAGGTAAGCCTTGAGCAACAGTCGGTGATTCGGGTGGAACCGGGCAAAGACGTGGCAATTTCATTTGAAAGCATGAGAGATAAGAGATTTCAGGGAGTGGTAAAGAACGTATTTCCCCGAGAACAACAGTTTATCGTGAGAATTGAATTGGACCAATGGCCACAAGGTGTGCTTCCTGGGATGACTGCCGATATAGCTATTCAGGCCAAAGCGAAAGAAGATGCGCTGCTAATTCCTGTGAAAGCAGTTGAAGAAGGCAAGGTGGAATTTGTGAGGGATGGTGAAACGAAGCGCGCCAATGTGACGCTCGGTTTGATTTCTGGTGAATGGGCAGAAGTGGTAGCGGGCGATATTCTCCCTGGAGACGAACTTTTCTTGCAAGGCCAATAGATGTGGGCCTTAGCCTTACGTCACCTATATAGTAAAAAACGTCAGACAGCTCTGACTCTCCTTGGCATTTTACTTGGGGCGGCCGCCTACGTGATGATTTCCGGTCTACTGATTGGCTTTCAAGATTTTATCGTCGATCAACTTGTCGATAATGATGCTCATCTTAGAGTCTCCTCGCGCGAGGAAGTTTTGGAGCCAAATTCACTGGATAAAGTTCTATTCGATGCGAATACTCACGTGCATTGGCTAAAGCCACCGGCCGGTCGACGAGATAATCCATATATCGTATCGCCGGGAGCCTGGTTATCCCGCTTGAATTCTTCTGAGAAAGTTGTTGGTGCTAGCCCGCAGATGGAAATGCAGGTGATCGCCAATCGCGGAAAAGTTACTAACTCCGCAAAGCTAATCGGCGTTGATCCCGAGCTTCAGGCCAAAGTTTCCAATATCGGCAATTATATGTTGAGTGGATCTCTGGGTGAGATTGGCAAAACAGGCAACCGGGTGATTATCGGTAAGGAACTAATGGATGCCTTGGGTGCTGTACATGGCGAAACCATTTTTCTTTCTTCGGGCAAAGGGGAACCCGTGCCATTTCGAATCGTTGGTGTGTTTCGAATCGGCGTGAAGAGCGTTGACGAAACCACGGTCTTGGGCGCTCTTACTGATGTGCAATCCTTGAATCAAAGCCATTCCCGCATTACCTCCATCGCTGTGCGATTGAAGGATGTGCGCGATGCGCGGGAATTGGCTAAGCGCTGGAATATAATATCGGAAGAAAAAGTGCAAAGCTGGGATCAGGCTAATCAGGGGTTGATGAGCGTATTTTCCATGCAAGACATCGTTAGAAATGCCATGACCATTGCTATTTTAGTGGTGGCAAGTTTTGGGATTTACAACATTCTTAGCTTGGCAATTCACCACAAAAAAAGAGAGATCGCGATCTTGCGATCGATGGGCTTTGAACCGCTCGACGTTTCCAAACTATTTTTGTTCCAAGGTGTATTGTTGGGAAGCATCGGTGGTGTGTGCGGTGTGCTGCTGGGATTGATCGGATGTTTTTATTTAGCTTCGCTTGATGTGAGTTCCAATCGGGGATTGGGCGGAGATAAATTGTTTATGTCCTATGATCTTTGGATTTATGTAAAGGCGATGGCTTTGGCCTTTTTTTCTTCTTGCGTCGCGAGTTATCTGCCAGCGCGCGCAGCGGGAAAAATGGAGCCCATCGATATCTTGCGAAGTGAGCACGAATGATCGAAATCATTGATTTAAAAAAATCCTTTGGTGAGCCTCCCACTGAGGTATTGAAGGGGATTACAGCCAAAATTTGTGATGGCGAAATGGTTTCTATCGTGGGGCGCTCCGGTTCGGGAAAGAGCACTCTCCTGTATATCCTAAGCACCTTAGATCGCCCAAGTTCGGGCTCCGTGCGGATCGACGGTGTGGAGATGAGCAAACTATCGGTTCAAGAGATTCACGCTTTTCGCAATCAGCAGATGGGCTACGTGTTTCAGTTTCACCATTTGCTTCCGGAATTAAACTGTTTAGAAAATGTGCTAATGCCGGCGGTGAAACGTGGCATTCGGCCCGAAGACCGCGATCGCGCAGATTTTTTGTTGGCCGAATTCGGGCTATTGGAAAAGGCCAAAAAGCGCTCGACCCATCTTTCCGGCGGCGAGCAGCAACGTGTGGCTATTGCCCGAGCGTTACTATTGAATCCTAAGTACCTGTTTGCCGATGAGCCTACGGGAAATCTTGACAGTAGAAACGGTGAAATCGTGCTTCGCTACTTCCAGAAAATTCATAAGGAATATGGCACCACGATTATTTTTGTTACCCACGATACGGAATTTGCGAAACTGGCCGACCGGGAGATCTTGCTGAAGGATGGTCGCCTCTGTGCAACAGAATCCGCTAAAATATCTGATTCTTTGGTACAATCAGCTAATGAAGCGGATTTTGGTCTTCAAACACATCCAACATGAAAATCTTGGCTACCTCAAGCAGGTGCTAGCGGATCGCAGTATTTCAATAAAATACGTAAATTTCGCGCGGGACCCAGAGGCTCATCCAAGCCTCGATCGAATGGATGGCATGATTGTTTTAGGCGGCTGGATGGGTGTTTATGAAATGGAAAAATACCCCCACCTGAAACGCGAGTGTTCATTGATCGAAGAGGCGCTGAAAAGAGACATTCCTGTTTTAGGGATTTGTTTGGGCGCGCAAATGTTAGCGCATACTTTAGGTGCCTCGGTGCAAAAACATTCCGAAGCGGAGGCCGGTTGGTGTGAAGTTTCGCCGACGCCAAAAGGCCTGGAAGATTCTTTGTTTTCGCACTTTCGCCCGAAAGAAATGGTTTTTCAAATGCATGGGGATACTTTTCACCTTCCAGCGGGAGCAGAAAATTTGGTTCGCTCGGAGCGATGTGAACACCAAGCTTTTCGTTTCGAGAATTCCTACGGCATCCAGTTTCACTTAGAAGCCGACCAAAAAATGATTTCGAAATTTGTGGTATCTTCCGAGTATCGATCGGCATTGGTAGACTCCGGTGGGTGTACCGTTCAATTGCAAGAAGGATTGCAAAAGTATCTGGGGCGTCAATCACACCTGGCGGACATCACGTTTGGAAATTTTCTAGATGCCGCGGGAGCTCGGCAAAAAATTTCTACTCACGGGAAGGCAAAAAAGACTCTATAAACTGCAAGGTCGATTCCGCTTGGGATGCGAAAATCGCGGGAAACGAATTTGGATTGGGTACCTTACTTCTACCAATTTCGATCGCGATGCTTGTGGAGCGGGTTTTCCAATAGTAGTAGTCTGCGCTCGAGCCGGGCGCGATATAGATGACTTCGGAGATCGGCCCATACTTATACCGATTTTCTTTGGCCATGGTTTGTGTCAGGCGATGGAAATTGGCCTTATCCGGTTCCGGTATTTTGCTGCGGGTATAGGCCCAAGGGTACATAATCATTTCGCCGAACGCGTGAAAGTCTAGGGTGCCGGCAAAGTTCTTCGCGTGAAATAAGGAGATGAGTCCAGCGATGCTGGCCGTTGGCGTGGTGCTGGTTTTCTCCGGGTAAGGATAGGAGCGATTGGGATCCTGCCCGGTATCATAACGTTGCACCTTCACGAAGCCATCAGGATTCACCACAGGAACAAAATAGATTTCGAGGTCTGTTAAGATTTTTGTGATGCGACTTTCATTGCCAAAACCTAAGACTAGGCGATTCACAAAATCCATCACAACTTCAGACGTAATCAGCTCATCGCCATGGGTGGCGGCGGTAATTAGGAGTGTAGCCTTGGGATTGGCACCGCTTAAGCGAATTGCCTGTAAAGGGCGGCCCTGAGCGGATTTTCCGTATTCTACCACTCTTACTAAAGTTGGATTCGTTTCTTCCAAATTCTTCATCCACAAAAGAAACTCGTCCCAGCTGTGATACTTATAACCAAAGAGGAAACGTTGCTGCGCGAACTCCTGCAACCGTTGCCGAAGTTCGGCAGAAATATCAGCGGCCTTGGGTTTCGCTAACGGTGCCAAAGCCAGAAAAAAATCTTGTTGATCTTGGGGCACAAAGGCTTCCCATTGGCCCTCTTCATCGCGAACCACTTCGAAATAGCGAGAAATTTTTTCCTTATCGGAGTCCCCGTAGACGCTTAAATCAAAGGAGGAAAGGGGGGAGTGGGCCCAGGTAGCAACAATAAATAATAAAGATAGAATTAGGTTCATACTTAAAGCATGAGTGGAGAAAAAATCCTTGGCCAATGGAAAATGGAATTGTCAGAGAAGGGCAGAATTTGCTCACAACGCAAAGAGTTATTTCTTTGGGGTTTCGGGAATTTTCCGGTATTCTAGGGAAAATATTCCAAGGATGGATTTATGCTAATATCGCTGCTTTTGTTATCTGTGTCTTATGCTGCCGAGCCAGTAATTGCTCCCCTTCATTTATTAGAAAAACTCAAAGTAAAAATCGTCGATTCGGATCAACACCTTGGGGTAGGGATGGCCAATGTGACCGAAGCTCAGCGAGCCAAACTTTCGCAATGGTCGCATGAGGCGGGAAAGTGCGGAGGCTATGAATTGATCTCGCATCAGGAAAAACAACCCCTGGCCGCCCTACGCGCAATGCAGCTCAAGCAGTTTCAACTAACCAAATCTATTCAAAAAAAGGAATCCATTGTTGTCGCCCTCAATGAGCTAAAGGAAGAGAATTTGCGTAGCCACGTAGAGTGGCTTTCGGCATTCCCATCACGGAATGCGAGGCAGGCGAATCCCAATCGGCACGTAGACGAATTAGAAAGTAAACTTCGCGAAATTCTTTCCGTCTATCCTGGGATGTGGTCGATTGAGCAAATTTCCCACAAGAAAACTCCCCAGAGATCACTGCGAGTTCGGCTCACGGGAAAAACGTTTCCAAAAGAAGTAATCATTTTGGGCGGGCATCTGGATTCGATCAATCAGTCCTGGGGGAATGCCGCTGCACCGGGGGCCGACGATAATGCCTCCGGCTCGGCCAATCTGATCGAGACGTTGAGAGTATTATTACAGCAGGGAATTCCCGCTCGTACCGTGGAATTCTTT
>CAYZLH010000062.1:0-9640 GCA_964478795.1 uncultured Bdellovibrionales bacterium
AATTCACCGGCGAACTATGAGTTAGGTGTCCGCCGTGCGAAAGGTCCATTCCCAGAATAGTATCTCCAGGTTGCAAGACCGAAAGAAAAACTGCCATATTAGCCTGTGCACCGGAGTGCGGCTGCACGTTGGCATGATAGGGGGTGGGGCTCGCATCATCGCAGCGAAAGAGTTTTCGTAGGCGAGTAATCGCCAAGTCTTCGGCGACGTCGACGTTTTTGCACCCGCCGTAGTAGCGTTTGCCCGGATAGCCTTCGGCATATTTGTTGGTCAAAACACTGCCTTGGGCGGCCATCACGGCGGCCGACACGTAATTTTCCGAAGCGATTAACTCCAATCCACTTTCTTGTCGCTCTAATTCAGCGGAGAAAGAAGAAAACAATTCAGGATCGGATTTTAGTGAATCAGGAACAGTATAGAAAAAAGATTTCATGTTATTTCTCCAGAGCGTGAATTTTATCGATTCTCTTTTGGTGACGATTTTCAAATTTTGCATTTAACCAGGCTTTGACCATGGCTAGTGCGAGTCCAGGTCCGGTGATTCGTTCACCAATGCACAAGACGTTGGCGTTATTGTGTTCGGCGGCAAGTTGGGCCGTTAATGTGGATTCGGAGTGCGCGGCACGAATTCCGTGAATTTTATTGGCTGCGATGCTCATGCCGATTCCGCTACCGCAGATCAAAATAGCCCGGTCGTTTTTGCCACTGACCACAGATCGGCAGGCTTTTTCAGCGAAATCAGGATAGTCCACCGAGGTGGTATCGTGAGGGCCAAAATCCTCAAACTGGTGATCTTTCATTTCCTCTTGGAATAGTTTTTTTAGATTGAGGCCAGCATGATCTGAAGCAATTGCGATTTTCATGGGTGCTTTCGGCTCCTCTGTAAAAGGAAGTGATCGGTCTTATCGAGACCGATCAAAATTCTCTGAGGAAGGGTAGCTTTATACTTTCGCGAATACAAGCGTGGCATTGGTGCCACCAAAGCCGAAGCTATTGCTCATCACGGCTTCCAATTTACGCTCCACAGCTTTGTGGGCAGCGTAATTTAGTCGACAATTCTCACTTGGATTCTCAAGGTTAATTGTAGGCGGAATAATTCCCGTATTCATGGCCATCAAGGACAATGCTGCTTCCAAAGCTCCCGCGCCGCCCAATAAGTGACCGGTCATACTTTTAGTAGAGCTCATCACTAAGTTTTTGGCGTGATCGCCAAAAACTTTTTCCACGGCCATGGATTCATTTTCATCGCCAGCAGGAGTGGAGGTGCCATGGGCATTGATATAGCCAATGCGTTTTGGATCAATTTTTCCGCGGGACAAAGCAATCGACATACAGCGGCCTGCGCCTTCACCCTCTGGAGCGGGCGAGGTCATATGATAGGCGTCAGCGGTGGCCGCATACCCAATCACTTCACCGTAAATTTTGGCACCACGTTTTTTGGCGGTTTCATAATCTTCTAAAATTAAGGCAGCTCCACCTTCACCCATCACGAAACCATCACGGTCACGATCAAAGGGGCGGGAGGCTTTTTCCGGAGCATCGTTACGGGTAGACAAGGCTTTCATGGCCGCAAATCCGCCGATACCCGTGGCGCAAACCACAGCCTCGGATCCGCCGGCGATCATTACATCTACATCACCGCGCGTAATCATCATGGCGGCTTCGCCAATAGAATGAGCGCTGGATGCACAAGCGGTAACGGCACAAAGGTTAGGCCCCTTGGCATTTAACATGATGGAAAGTTGACCACTGGTCATATTGGGAATCACGGACGGGATGAAGAATGGAGTGATTCTTCGTGGCCCTTTATCGCGAATGGTATTGCAAACGTCTTCAATAACGGGCAATCCGCCCATTCCGGCCGACATCAGCATGCCTACGCGTTCTGGATCTAATTTGTTTTCGTCGGTTTTGCCTTTATAGCCAGCATCTTCCCAGGCTTGAATGCCTGCGCCGATGCCAAGATGGATAAAGCGATCCATCTTTTTTTGGTCTTTGGGCGAAATATACGGATCGGCGGAAAACCCTTTTACTTCGCAAGCGAAGGTACAAGCATAATCCTTCGCATCGAAATGGGTAATCGCGGCGGCGCCAGATTTTCCTTCAATGGCCTTGCCCCAAGTTTCCTTCAGGGAAAGTCCTAGGGGTGAGATTACTCCCATCCCTGTTACCACTACTCTTCGTTTTTCATTCGGCCAGTGGGTAAGGCTCATGGCACCTCCAAAGAAGGTTTGTTTACGCGCCTTTTTTCGACTTGATGTAGTTCACTACATCGCCAACAGTCTTCATTTTCTCGGCGTCTTCATCCGGAATATCTAATTCGAATTCTTCTTCCATGGTCATCACGAGCTCAACAATATCTAAGCTATCGGCGCCAAGATCATCGATGAAGGAAGCGGTGTCGGTTACTTTTTCCGCCTCAACGGCTAGCTGATCACAGATGATATTCTTTACACGCTCTTGAATGTTCATGATTTCCTCTCTAAAAGTTAATGTTCAGTTTTATACAGAATGTTCTAGCGTTTCTCACCCTTTTTTTCTGACGCTTTGTATTAATTGTTAATGCGCATAGTCTTAAGTGCTATACGTACATTCCCCCGTTTATGGCCAAAACTTGGCCAGTCACGTAGCTGCTCTTTGCGCTGGAAAGCCAGACAACAGCATCGGCGATTTCTTTTCCAGAGCCCATGCGACCCATGGGAATAGATTTCAACATTTCTTCTTTCGCGGTCGCGGGGAGATCGTGGGTCATTTCCGTGTCAATGAATCCGGGGGCAATGCAATTCACGCGAATGTTCCGGGAAGCTAATTCTTTGGCCAAGGTTTTTGTGAGCCCAATCAATCCGGCCTTACTCGCTGAATAAGCCGCTTGTCCGGCATTCCCCATTTGGCCCACCACGGAACTTAAATTGATGATCACGCCCTCTTTCGCCTTCATCATTGGGCGAACTACAGCGCGCGCACAAAGAGCGGCGCCTTTTAAATTGGTGTTAAGAGTGTCATCCCACTCTTCATCTTTCATCCGCATGAAGAGCGAGTCTTTCGCAATTCCCGCATTGTTCACCAAAATGTGCACTGCACCCTTGGCTTTAATGATTTCATCAAAGGCTTGATCTACGCTGGTGGATTCGGAGACCGAAAAGGGCTTGATCATTCCATCGCCACCATTGGTTTGAATTTCTTTGAGCACGGCTTCCGCTTTTTCTACTCCACGGGGTGTGCAATTTAGCACCACGAACGCGCCCTCGGCAGCCAGGCCAAGTGCAATTTCTCGCCCAATCCCGCGGGAAGCTCCAGTAACTACGGCTACTTTATTTTGTAGAAGTTTCATTCTTTTCTCCCAATCGTTGGATTTACCAACGCACTAAAGCTCCGGCCCAGCTCAATCCGCCGCCGAAGGTGGTCATTAATACTAAGTCGCCACGTTTAATTTTTCCGGCTTCCACATATTCATCAAAACAGGTGGGTACAGTTGCCGACGAAGTGTTGCCATACTTATGAACGTTTAGCGCGACTTTTTCCGCCGGGAAACCGAGCTTTTTGCCAACGGCTTCGATAATTCGAATATTCGCTTGGTGAGGAACCAGCCATTGAATCTGATCTTGTTTTAGTTTTTGGTGTTCCAAAATTTCCTCGCAAATGGAAACCATATTTCGCACGGCATGTTTGAAAATTTCTTGGCCGTTCATGCGAATATAATGAAGGTTGTTGTCGAGTACGTACTGGCTAGCTGGGCACTGACTGCCAGTACCAGGAATGTCGAGGGCATCTCCGTAACGGCCATCGGCTCTTACCAATACTTCTAAAATTTCTCCGGGATCACCGGCTTGGCAGGGCTGAATCAGCGATGCGCCCGCTCCGTCTCCGAATAGTACACAGGTGGTGCGATCGCCCCAGTTCACAAAGCGGGAAAGGGCCTCTGAGCCAATTACCAAAATATTCTTGTATTGGCCGGTACGGATAAAAGCGTCAGCCACTTGTAGGCCCGTCATCCAGCCGGCACAGGCGGTGAAAATATCGTAAGCAGCACAGCGCTCGGTGGCGCCTAGTTTGGCTTGTACGGTGGCGGCCATTGAGGGCATGAAGCGATCGGGGGAGGTGGTGCAGCCCAAGATCAGGTCTACATCTTTTGGTTCTACTCCGGCTTTTTTTAGCGCGTTTAAACTAGCTTTGAGGGCCATATCGCTATTCTGCTCGTTTTCCCGTAATTTGCGCCTTTCCTCTATTCCCGTACGCTCTCGAATCCACTGGTCGGAAGTGTCGACGACCTTTTCTAGATCTAAATTTGTAACGATTTGATCGGGAAAGCCCGATCCGAAAGCGGCAATTTTTGCTCGGATGTTTTTCATGGCGCGCTCCTCTAACCCCTTAAAAATTTTGCAAGTTCGAAGGTTTTACCACTGAGGGGTCTCCGCAGGTACGATTTTTTGCAAAAAAAGACCCTTCGAATAAAAATTCGTCTTAAGGAGGAGATTTTTTAGAGAGATTTACAGTTCAGCGCTTTTCGCAGCTACCACTTGCTTACCGTTATAAAAGCCACAGTCGCCACAGATGCGATGGGACAATACGGGAGCATTGCAATTTTTGCAGGAAATGGTGTGCGCAGCTTGGAGCCGGTAAGCACTGGAATATCTTCTCAAATCGCGACGGGCGCGGGTAGTTCGTTTCTTAGGTACTGCCATAGTGGGGCAGAATGTATTCGATATTATTTTGATTTTCCACCGCTTTTCCCACTTTTTGTGAAAAAAGCCGAATGGGGCGAGGTGGCTAACTACTTTTTGCGCATGCGCTGCACAAAATATTTGAAATCAAAAAGGTTTTTTCTAATCATTTCAGGGACTATGCTTGCTCAATTCTGACGCTCTGATACACTTGACTCAGGAAAAGAGGTTTAACAGGGAGGTCCCTCTTGTCTGATTCAAGTTTTTTCATATCTCATTCGGGTAAATCTGACGGTCCATTTTCTATCCAGGATGTCAAAAAGAAGCTGAAATCGGGAGATTTTGCTTACACTGACTACCTGTGGGTTCCTCAAGAGGAAAGCTGGAGAATGCTGGCTGATTATTTTGCCAAAGAATTTCCAGCGCCCAAGGAGCCACCTCCAGGCGTTCAGCTATCGGGGACAAAAACTCTTCAGGAAAGAGAGTTTGGTGGCGAGTCCTTTTCCCAAGACTTGGGTATTTCCAACGAATCGATTTGGTTTCTCTATCGGGACAACACGAAGTTTGGTCCTTATCGATATCTAGAATTAGTCCGTCTCTTACAGACCAATGCCTGCGCGCCAGATGACTTTGTTTGGAAACCGGGTTTTGATGATTGGACTCGCTTGAGAATGTGTCCGGAGTTTGAAGACGTAGTTCTTAAGAAGCTCGTTCACCTGCGAAACTTCGGCACGGAAAAAGTTTTCATCCAGCGTCGCTTTCCGCGAGTGCCCTACGAAAGCGAAGTTATTTTACATGACGAGAAGCGCGTAATTTTCGGGGCCGCCCGTTCCTTATCTGAAGGGGGCGCGTTTTTAGAGGTGTCGAAACCGACTCACTCGAAAGGGGATCGAATTAAGATTCACTTTACGCCGGGCGCCGTGGCAGTTCCATTCAACTGTATTGCGGAGGTCACGCAGGTTACCAAGGGCCCGCCATCGGGTTATAACGTAAAATTTATTTATTTAGAGGAAGAGGATCGCAAGCGAATCTCCCAGTATGCGGAAGCAATAGTTTCTCGCTCTGTGGGATGACGTGCATTAAAATGCGATGAGTGATAAAAAACGTTATCTCGTAAGATCGGCTAATGGTGAGCAGGCTTACGAGTCGGAACAAGAGTTGCAGAATTCCTATGCCGGCGGCATAGGTAAGCCTTCGGATTTTCTATTCGATTATCAAGTGAATCAGTGGTTTCGTCTGGGCGATCATCCGGCAACGATGAAATATTTGGGATCAAAGCCCATTCAGTTTCCGGAAAAAAAGCTGGTGTATTTGATGGTGCCTGGCGTGCCACCAAAACAGACTGGGCCCTTTAGTGGCAAAGAGATTCAACAAAAAGCAGCGCAGCGAGAAATTTCCGAAAACTGTTGGGTGTTCGTAGATGGCGATAAAGAATGGCGGCAGATCAAGGCCGTAAAGCTCTTATTTGATATGCTTCCGAAGTTACCTACCGACGTTCCAGCTTTTCCGGATAGTGGAACCGCGGAAATCGAAATCGGTGCAGGGGCCGATGCGCCACCGCCCTTTTCCTCGGAACCAAAGGCGGCATCGATCGGTATCGACTTTGATGATGGTCCACCCAAAAATCCGCCGCCGACTCCAAATGGCGATGAAATAGAGCGTGAAGACGCGACCATGGCTTTTTCCCCCTTGGGACTTTCCTCCTTAAAAGTGGATCATACACAACCTCCCGCTGCTGCACCAGCGGCCGCTCCGGCGTCTGCTCCACCCAAGGCACCCCCAAAAGCTCCCACGGGTGCTCCTCCTGCCAAACCAGCCACGCCGCCGAAAGCGCCCACCGCTACTGCGCCCGCGGGGATGCCGGGAAAAGTGCCAACGATGACTCCTATGCCCGCGGGTGTGACTCCGGGTCGAGATCCAGATCAGGGAAGTTTCGATGGAATCACCGCCGAAATTCCCACAGATCCCATTTGGTTAGTGAAGCAGGCGAATTCGGAAGCTGTATCGGGCCCCTTCCGCTTTATGGAGATTATTAAATTTCTTGAAGAGGGCAAGCTCAACAAGAGTGACAAAATTTCTAAAGTTGGCACGAACCGTTACGTAAAGATTCAGCAGCAATATGAGTTTAATGTAAAGTTTTCCCTCGAAACTGTGATGGAACACGGCGTAGAAAAGCAAAAGATCTTTATTAAGCGGCGGCACCCCCGCGTACCGTACTTCACTGGTATTCAAGTAATCACCAGAGATGGTGTTCAGGCTGGCGACTGCGTAAATATTAGTGCCGGCGGAATCCTAATGGAAAACATAAAAGCCGATTTTAATTTAGGCGATATCATCGAAATTAAAATTTTGCCTGGATTGATTAAAAAATCTATATCGGTGAAGTCGTTAGTGATCGGCAAGATCCCGAAGATTCCACCGGCGTTTGCCTTAAAATTTGAAGATCTTAAATCGGAGGACAAGGAGGCGATAGAGATATACGTTCAGGATATGTTGAAGCGAGAGATGTTGAAAAACGGTTGAAACGTAGGAGTGAAAACTTGGACAGAAAAATTTTTATCATTGATACCAACGTTGTTCTATTTGATCCCCATGCCATCTTCTACGTCCTCGACGCCAACGTCCTCCTGCACGATCCCCATGCCATCTTCAAGTTTGACGAGCACGATTTAGTAATTCCCATCGTAGTGGTGGAAGAAGTTGATAAATTTAAGCGTGACATGACCGAAAACGGCAGAAACGCGCGTACGTTTTCCCGCCTCATCGACGATTTAAGAGCAAAAGGACCGCTTTCCAAAGGAATCCCCATGAAGGGGGGCGGTAAAATTTATATCGATATCGGTGTCACCGAAAGAATTCCGGAACTGCCAGATCTCGATATGAAAAAGGCCGACAACCAAATGTTGGCCATGGCGAAACGCTACTCAAAGATTCATAAAGATTCGGAAATTATCTTTATTTCCAAAGATATTAACCTCCGAATCAAGGCCGACGCTTGCGGAGTTCGCGCCGAAGACTACGAGCCCTCGAAATTCGAAGTAGAGGATATTTACACTGGTACCGCAGCGATCAATGTAAAGGGTGAGTTGATCGACGAGTTTTACTCGAAACGAAAACTTAATTACGAGAGTGAGGAAAAGAAACTTCACCCGAACCAATTTATTTTCATAAAAGATGAATCAAACCCTAACCATACTGCCATCGGTCGATTCGATGGACCGCAAGGTGCCATTGTTCCGGTGTTTAAGCCCTCGGAAGGGTTGTGGGGCGTTTATCCTCGGAATGCTGAACAGGCGTTTGCTATCGATCTTTTGCTAAACGATGAAATTAAATTAGTGAGCTTGGTGGGAAAGGCCGGAACGGGAAAAACTTTGCTCGCCATCGCTGCCGGACTTTCTAAAACGGTGGATGAAGGATTGTATTCGCGCTTGCTGGTGAGTCGACCAGTAATGCCCATGGGGCATGACATTGGTTACTTGCCTGGTACGATCGAAGAGAAGCTGAATCCCTACATGCAGCCCATCTTTGACAATATCGATTTTCTGTTTGGTGTGAGCTCGGTGTCTAAGACCAATCGTCGCGGAGCTGGGAAGGGTACTCAAGAGCTTATCAATCAAGGGCTTTTGAGCATTGAGCCGCTCACCTACATTCGCGGACGTTCGATTCCGAACCAGTTCATGATTGTGGACGAAGCACAAAACTTAACTCCGCATGAGATTAAGACCATTATTACCCGGGCCGGTGAGGGTACGAAGATAGTGTTAACGGGAGACACGATGCAGATCGATCACCCGTACCTCGATAGTATGAACAACGGCTTGGCCTCAGTGGTGGAGTGCTTTAAAAATGAAGCCATTGCGGGCCACGTAACGATGGTAAAAGGCGAGCGCTCCAAGCTTTCCGAATTGGCCACGCAGTTGATGCAATAGCGGAGCCTCTATGGATCGCGAAAATCCATTTTCCCCCCAATCGGATCCGCCGCTGCCTAGAAGCGGCGATGATCCGCTGGAAGTTGCGCTCATTCGCGGCGGGGGAGTGGAAAGTCGGCATCGAGTTCATGTGTTGGCGCTGCGGGACGATGGAGAGGAAGAATTTCGTTGGGGCCGATCGGAATTTTCTTTTTTTCCTCGCTCCACATTAAAAATGATCCAGGCCATTCCGTGGTTATTGCTGCCTGAGTCCCGAACCTTGCTCGAGGGGAATAAAGAAATTGCGATTGCTTGTGGTTCCCATCATGGTGAAAAATTTCACGTTGAACTCGTAGATTCATGGTTGCAGCGACTTGGGGTTACGGCCAAATCTTTGGAATGTGGAATTCACGATCCGGCGAATAAGCAGGCCTTTATCGAATTGATTCGCCGAGGTGAGCAGGCCTGTGAAATTCACAATAATTGCTCCGGAAAGCATTGTGGTTTTCTAACGTGGGCAAAAGTCAAAGGGTGGGCATTCGAGGGCTACTCCAATTACAATCACCCGCTTCAAAAGGAATTGAGGGAGTTTTGTTCCAGTTTTCTCGAGACAAATTTGGGCGATAAACCGTGGGGAATTGATGGCTGTGGAATTCCTACTTATTGGATACAGCTAAAAGAACTAGCTAAGGGTATGTTGAAATTGGCCAAGGTCGATCGTGGGGATCATGGCGAAGAAATTTTAACGGTCCAAATGGCTATTGAAGAATACCCCATGTATCTCGGCGGCACGCTGGATTTTTCTTCGCGAGTTGTGGCCGAAACGAAGGGAAGTGTTTTTGCCAAAGTTGGAGCCGAGGGAGTTTATGGTCTGTGGATTCCGAGTCAGAAGCTCGGCATGGCTCTCAAGTGTGAAGACGGAAACCCGCGCGCCTGTGAGGCCGTGATTGTTCGGTTGCTTAGTGAGTTGGGATATTCGCTTCATTTTCATTCCACATTGTCTCGTCGTTGGTCGGGCGAGGTTGTTGGCCAATTTATCGTAGGTTAATTTAGTGCGTTTTATTGCTCGTC